>CALCFP010000075.1 GCA_937900725.1 uncultured Bacteroidota bacterium
GATACTCGTAACTCTGCTTGTTGCAGGATACGAACGTGGCCGACATTGCGACCAACAGTAGAGGTTTGAAAAATTTGCTCATCGCAGTTTAATTATTGATTTTAAATGATAGTTCCTTAAATGGCCGTTGCGGATCGTTTGTGAATATGTTGATGCGGAACGATTTCAGCGACTCTGATTTCGCCGTAAGGCTTATAGAGCCGTCGGGCTTGATTCGGGTGCCGTCGCCAATGTTCACAGTCACACCTTGCGGGACTTCGACTTTATATATCACAAGGTCCGATTTTCCTTTGTTGCTGATGTCGATGCTACCCGACAGTGTGCTTGTGAACCATCCTGCCGAAAGTTCGCCTACAGAAGGGTAGGTCTGCATATTGGGGGCGTTGTCGGAGGCTTTGGCTGTTCCGATGCATATTGCCGATGTCGTTATCGGAAGCCTCGACTTCTTGCCATCGACATAAATCCAGATTGTGTCGGCATACGTCCTGTACAGGTTCCTGTCGTCGGGCATCGAATAAAATATTGTAATGGCCGATTCCTTGCCTGCGTCGAGCGTTTCGGGGCATACGACCCGCAACTCTGGCTTTTGCTGGAATTCGGCTTTCAGCGCAATCCTTTTTGACGATGAATTGGCCATATAGACCACCTTTTGCGCCATCTTGCCTTGATAGACGTAGCCGAACGGGACGTTTATCTTGTTGGTGTACAGCAGGTCGGCAATGTTGTAGAAGTAGCGTTCCTGAATGCTACGATCTGCAGGTACGACATTGGCCTTGGTTGAGAGCGTGCCGAGGCTACGGCCGTCCGAATCCATTATCTCTATGGTGCGGTAGGTGTCGCCGACAGCGCCAGCAGGCGAGTAATAGACATTGACGTCGCCAATCTTGCCTGGAAGGATAGGGCTACTGCTGAAGTCGGCATTGATGCACGAACAGCCTGGTATGGCCCTTGAAATTGTGACTGGCTTTGACGAGTTGTTGAGCAAATGGAATGTGTGGCAGACAGGACCTTCGGCCTCGTCGATAGTGCCAAAGTCGCATTCATACGTGTCGAACGAAGGCACATCAACCTTGTCTTGCGCCATAACTGATACCGACGCAAGCAAAGCGACCAACAAAAAATTCAGTTTTTCCAAGTTGCAATAATTGTTTATGCACAAATTTATTCAAAACTCGACATCTTGAACTTGTCAAATTAAAGAGTTATTAGACGTTTGTCGATAAATTTTGTTAATATCTCGAACGGGATTGGATTTTTGCGGAAGTTTTCGAGGTAGGGTTCTAAAAATCGCCTTGTGGCGAATGGGCTCGGACTCATTGGGCTATGTGCCTTGTCGCCTTAATTGCGATTTGAGTGAAAAAAATCAAATCTCGTTGTGTATCAACTTGTATGCAATTGAGCCTGGATTTGGACTTGCGGGACAGTCTTCGCGACTGAACCATTGGGCGTCGGAAATCTCGTCTTTTTGCAGATTAATTTCTCCGCTTTCATATTCTGCCGTAAATCCGAGCATCAGTTGGTCGGGGAAGGGCCAACTCTGGCTACCGCGGTAACGGATGTTCTTCACCTTGATGCCGATTTCTTCCTGCAGTTCGCGCTCTACGGCGTGTTCGGCCGATTCACCGCCTTCAATGAAACCCGCTATGCAGGCGTAGATGTCCTGATTGCGCTGAACGTGGCGAGCAAGAAGTATTTTGTCGCCTTTGTTCACAAGCACAATAACACAAGGTTCTATGCGCGGAAAATGGATTTTCTTGCAAACGGGGCACTCCCTGGCCGTAAAAACGGTGCTGTCGACAAGCCTTGCGCCACAAGTGCAACAGAAGTGCGTACTCTGGCGCCAATTGACCAGCGCCTTTGCGCGCGAGACAAGAAACACGGTCTTTTCGTCGGTTTCGGCGAAGAATTGGCGAATCGGTTTTACTGCATATTCCGATGACAGTCCGTCCTTTGTATTCAAGCCTAATGTACAAATGCCAAATTCCTCTTCTTCAAACAAATCGGCATTATCATCTAAAACCTTTATTTTATTCAAATCGGACAGCGTCAGGTCATTTCCATCGGCTCGCAACACTATTTCCTTGCCAACCAAGACGAAGCATTTGCCACCAGTTACTTGTGGATTATCTACAATAGACATAATTCATAATCATTTAAACTCCTCTGCCATTAGTTTGCGCTGGCCAGTGGCAAGCAGAAGGGCCACAAAGGCTATCATAAAGAACACTGACAGTAAGGCTACGCTGTTGCGCATACTTCCCGACAGGTGCTCAATCAATCCGAAACCGAACATTCCTATCACAATGCCAATCTTTTCGGTGATATCGTAGAATGTAAAGTAAGATGCTGTGTCAGTGGTGTTTTCAGGTATCAGCATTGCGTATGTCGAACGGGCCTGCGACTGGATGCCACCCATCACAAAACCGACGCTGACGGCCAGGATGTAGAAGTGGGTGGTAGTCTGCGTAAAATATCCGCCTATGCAAATGGCAATCCAGACGGCTAGCATTATCAGCATTGACGTGAAATTACCGCACTTATCTGATACTCTTGCAAATACGAAAGAGCCAAACATTGCCAGGAACTGTATCAGAAGAATGGCAACAATGAGTTCTGTAGTGCCAATGTGGAGTTCGACACTGCCGAACAAAGTGGCAACCAGTATTATTGTCTGCACGCCCATGCTCAGGAACAGAAACGATATCAGGAACAGGTTCATAACCCGTTGACGGAAAAGGTTTTTGGCGACTGCAACCATTTCCTTGAATCCCTTGGAGAGTATCTGTGAATCGATTTTTGTCTTTGCCTTGAATTCCTTCAGACGAACGAACGCAATTAAAGCGATGCCTATCCACCACAGCCCGACCAGCAGGAACGAGAAACGGTACGATGCCTGCTCGCTTTCAAATCCCCAGCATTGCCAGGTATAAATGAGCACTATGCATAACAGAAACAGCACAAGACTGCCCAAGTAGCCCCACGCGAAACCTTTGGCACTCACTTTGTTATGCAGTCGGTTAGTGGCAATTATCGGAAGGAAAGAATTGTAATAAACCGTTGCGCCAGCCCAGCCAATGACAGCCAAAATTGTCAGCAAAAGTCCATACACAATATTGCTTCCAGTAAAGAAATATAGCCCAGAGCAGGCCAGCGAGCCTATCACTGTAAAGAAAACCATAAAACGCTTTCGGTAGCCACCCATATCGGCAATGCCCGAAAGAAGAGGCGTTATCAATATTATCAACGCGTAGCCAAGCGCTATGGCATAATCGTAAATAACCGTGTTCTTGATAGTGAAGCCAAAAATCCGCACAAACTCACTGCCAAAGAATTGTGTTGTAACTTGTTCATAATAAATAGGGAACAAGGCCGATGCAACAATCAGGCTATAGACGGAATTTGCTATGTCGTACGAACACCAGGCATTTATCGTCTTCCTATTATTCTTCTCAATCATTGCTTTATTTCAGATTGAAATCATTAAGCAAAGTTTGCAAAAAAGCGTGACTTTGCCTAACAGTTGTGTCGGAAGGTGAGTACGAAATTGTAACTAAAGGCAAATCTTCCCATGACAACTGCTCATTTTCATCATAATACAAGACATTGTTGCAATAATTTGGGCGCAACGTACGTACACCCGAAAATACATTCTTGCCGAAAAGCACTTTGGAACTATCACAATCAGACTTCTCGAATACAAATGTGGGCATAATGTTTCGTTTCAAGTATTTGTCAATAACCGTATCGGCTACATTAAGCGTACCAGCAAACCAATTTCTTGGAAAATAAAACCTTTCATTGAGTAAAGTTTGCAAAAAAGCATGACTCTGCTTAATGATTGAATCGGTAGGGGAATACGACGTCATTCTCGACGATACATTGTCCCACGTTAATTGTTCATCTTCAACAACATAACCAATACCATTGTTATATGAATAAAAGGCAAACGGCTGACTGCCCGCAAGCACATCCTTGCTAAACGTAAAATCATCACTTTCAATGCCCAACTGATTGCATACGAGTGCAGGTATGTCGTTTTGGCTCAAGCATTTGCTTATAACCGTATCTGTTATGTTGAGTGCACCGCCAAGCCAAATCATTGGAATATGGAACTTTTCGGTCTCATAGATAAGCGTATTGCCAGGATGACGGCTTCCATGGTCGGCAACCAAAATGAGAAGAGTGTTGTTCCACCACG
>CALCFP010000076.1 GCA_937900725.1 uncultured Bacteroidota bacterium
CCGGCGGTATGGATAGTGCCATTCTGGCTTCATATATGCCTGAAGGTTCCGATGCCTATACGTTCCGATTCATGAATGGTGCTTATCAGAGTGATGAACTTGAAAGGGCAGAGTATTTTGCCCGTTTCAACAAACTGAAACTTCATTATATTGACATAGACTGGTCAGTTGTTGAGTCTTCGGTTGACATTGTCATGAAACAAAAGGGGGCTCCAGTACACTCAATAGAGCCTCAAGTCTATCATGCTGCCGTTAACGCAAAAGCCGATGGAATAACAATGATGGTGATTGGCGACGGTGCAGATTACGTTTTCGGTGGAATGGACGGCTTGCTGTCAAAAGACTGGGGTTTTGATGAGTTTTACAAACGCGCCATTTATCTTGAACCATCGGAAATCCTGAAAAAAAACGTTGATATCAGAAATGTTTTTGAAAGATACAGAATAGGGGAGAGTTATATCGATTTTGTGCGATTCTACAATGAAATCATAACTGATGAAAGCTATTCATCATACAAAAATGCATTTGAAGCCGCACAAATGCCATATATTGATCCGTATGAAAGGCTTGTCCTTTCATCGCCGCTCGATCTTTTGCGAATCCGAAGCGGGGAATCAAAATATCTCATTAGAGAACTGTTCGGAATTAAATATCCTATTCCTGTCCCGCAAAAGCTACCAATGCCAAGGCCTGTAGATGCGTATTTCGCGAATTGGAAAGGCCCTGTCCGCGCTGAGTTCCGGAAAAAACTTGACATGAGCAGGTATTCAGGAAACCAAAAGTGGCTCATGTATTCACTTGAACGGTTCCTAAATCTTTTTAACATTTAGAATGGGCAAGGTCAATCAATTGTTGATAGCAAAGAACACCATTCTTTTGTATATAAGAATGGCGGCTATGATGCTTGTCAGTCTTTATACTTCACGCATCATTCTTGATGCGTTAGGCGAGATTGACATGGGCATATATAATGCAGTTGGAGGCATAGTGTTGATGTTTTCGTTTCTTAGTGGCACAATGTCGACTGCCTGTCAGCGTTTCTTTGCGACGAAGATTAGCGAAGAAAAACATGAAGACCTGAAGAAAGTGTTTAGCCTTTCCGTAATTGTCTTTGCATCCATTGCTTTGATAGTGTTGATTTTGAGCGAAACAATAGGCTTGTGGTTCCTGATTGAGAAGGCCGATACTGCCGGACGATTGACTGCCGCGCACTGGGTGTTTCAGTTGAGTATTGTCTCTTTTGTGTTCAGCATTATGCGTGCTCCGTATCAAGGCATTGTCATCATTAAGGAAAAAATGAAGGTTTTTGCCTATGTCAGCATTGCAGAGGTTGTCGGAAATCTTTTCATAGCAATTGTCATATTGCATAGTACGGCTGACCGACTGGTACTGTATGCAGCATTAATGTTGATTATAAATGTTATTGTGTCATTGTTTTATATTGGTTATTGTCAATATTTCTACAACGAATGCCAATTCAAGTTTTGGTGGAACAAAAAGACCTTTTGGGAAATATTCAGTTTCGCCGGGTGGAACATGATTGGCTCGTTGTCGGGCGTTTGTAAAAGCCAGGGATTGAACATGCTTCTGAACGTTTTTTTCGGTCCTGCAGTCAATGCTGCTCGCGCCATGACTTACAAGGTGTATTCTACGATTCAGCAGTTTGCTGACAATTTCTTTACTGCAGTCAAGCCACAATTGCTGAAGTCGTATTCGTCGGAAGATAAGGGAGATATGCATAAATTGGTTTTTCAAAGTTCGAAATTTTCATAC
>CALCFP010000077.1 GCA_937900725.1 uncultured Bacteroidota bacterium
CGAGGCTTCGCCTGCTATGATGTAGTATCGCATAACCTCGTTATCCTAATGTTATATATCTGTGGCGCAGCATGTACCACATGAAGAGCACAAAGGTGACAAAGAATGTGACGATGACGGCTTTGAGCGTGACGGGGTATTCCTGTGCCTTGGCATAGTAGCGCAACAGGAGCAGCGGCGGCACAAAGGCCACGGCAAACCAGCGCAAGTGTTCGGCCATAGGCATACCTGTCACGAGCAGCACCACCCACAGCAGGGCTGCGCAGAGCAGCTCGGAGGCGACGGCAGCCATGACACCCAGCGGGGCGCTGTTTTTATTGAGTATCTTCTTCATATTTCTATCTTTCTTTTAATAATACTAATTTAGATAAATTATAAAATTCTTTTTTAATTGATAAAGTAAACCATAAATTAGTTTCGCTGAATCAGGAACTTAACGCTGGCGACCAGATTGAAATCCTGACATCGGACAAGCAACAACCTGAGCCTGAATGGATTGACTACGTCACTACCGCCAAAGCGCGAAACACCATCAAGAGTTTCTTCAAAGACCAGCGCAAAAACGCCTCTACCGAAGGCAAACTGCACCTCGAATGGCTTTTGGAACAGACCAAGATGCAAATCAGTTCGAATATTTTCAGGAAATTGTACAACTACTACCAAACCCGAAACAAGGACGAACTGTACTTCAAACTCGGCACTAAAAAAATGTCGGTTGACGAGTTCAAGAACATAATGGAAAAACGTTCGCGAAGCAAATGGATGAGGTTCTGGGGTATATCAAAATCAAAAACAAGTGCGTCAAAAAAGTTCGACAAGTCAAAGCCGCTGATCGTTGACGACGACACACAAGGATTCCAGATCGCAACCTGCTGCCACCCTATACCAGGCGACGATGTAATAGGCTACCGCATTGCCGACGACGAACTGATTATCCACAGCACTTCCTGTCCGAACGCCATAAAACTCAGTTCAAGCGATAGCGCCAATGTTGTCAAGGTGGAATGGACATCACACAAACTGATGGCCTATCTGGGACGCATCAAAATAAAGGGAATATACAACCCTGATGCACTCAATAAAGTCACAAAAATTGTCACAAACCAACTCGACGTCAACTTGCGCGCCATTAACATTGATTGCCACGACGGCATTTTCGAAGGAACCATCGACGTGTATGTGCACAACAACGAGTTCCTGTCTGAGATTATCAAAGACCTGTCGAAAATCAAAGGCATATCGCACGTCACACGCGACCTGCTCGATGAAAAAACAGAACTAAAAACAGATTTTCTTCATTAATAACCATTTGTAAATGAATAAGAAACTTTACATCGAGACTTACGGCTGCCAGATGAACGTGGCTGACAGCGAAGTGGTAGTTTCTATTTTGGGAAGCGCACAATACGAATATACACATAAAAAAGAGGAGGCTGACATCATTCTGCTGAATACCTGCTCGATACGCGACAATGCCGAACAACGCATCTGGTCGAAACTTGAAGGACTGCAACAAATAAAAAAGAAAAAGCGCAATCTGCTTATAGGCGTAATTGGCTGTATGGCAGAACGTTTAGGTGATGAGTTGCTAAAAAGCGGTGCCGTTGACATTGTCGCAGGCCCCGATTCATACCTCAACTTGCCCCAACTTGTGGCTAAAGCGCAAAACGGCGAACCTGCCATTGACATCGAACTGTCAACTACCGAGACTTACGCAGGCATCTGCCCTACACGCATTGAGACAAACGGTGTTTCGGCCTTTGTGAGCATTATGCGCGGTTGCAACAATTTCTGCTCATATTGCATCGTGCCTTACACCCGCGGACGCGAGCGAAGCCGTGACATTGCCGACATTCTGAACGAAGTTGCCGACCTTGAGCAAAAAGGCTACAAGGAAGTCACGCTTTTGGGACAAAACGTCAATTCATACAAGTTCATAAGCAACGGCGAAGAAATAAAGTTTCCGCAACTGCTTGAGACTGTGGCTGAAAAATTTCCTTCAATAAGAATCCGATTCTCGACAAGCCATCCAAAAGATATGGCCGACGAGACTCTGCAAGTAATTGCACACCACAAAAACATCTGCAAGCACATTCATTTGCCTGTGCAAAGCGGTAGCAACACAATACTTTCCGCTATGAACCGCAAATACACACGTGAATGGTATATGGACAGGATTGAGGCAATCAGGAAATACATTCCAGACTGCGCCATAAGCACCGATGTCTTCTGCGGATTCCATTCTGAAACCGACGAGGACCAGCAACTTACACTCGACCTTTTCAAATGGGCGAAATTTGATTCGGCCTTTATGTTCAAATATTCAGAAAGGCCTGGAACAAGGGCATCAAAAGTTATGCCCGACAATATTCCTGAAGAAGTTAAAATCGCCCGACTCCAGCAAATCATCGACCTTCAGAACAAACTTTCGGAAGAGTCTAACAAACGTGATATTGGCAAGACATTCGAAGTCTTGGTTGAAGGTCCTAGCAAACGATCGGATGCCGAATGGTGCGGACGCAGTTCGCAAAACAAGATGATTGTGTTCCCATACAACGGGCAGAAACCTGGCGACTACGTGAATGTTAAAGTTGAAAGTTGCACATCGGCAACGTTGATAGGCAAACTTGTTGACTAATTGGCTGTTAAAAATTCTTAATCCAAGACGCGAAAGGCTTGTTCACAGCCAAATTAAAGTAACCGTTCACACGATAAACATTGTTGTCGTCGGCATTGCGCACGTATGTCCAAAGTTGCTGTGTCTGCGCATCGAAACTGACTGTGCCGCAATAGAAATCAGCCATAGTACGCCGTTTGCCACGGACAAGAACCCGAATGGCTGTCGGCTCTGCAACTCCGTAGCGTTGCCATACCTGTTCCGAATCAGACATTTTCCTGTCAATGTCGATACCCGACAAAAACGACAACAACTCGTACACTTGTTGCCCATTTGCATCGATATTGCCCGTCGGAACTGTCACAAACCAATCGCGGCCTACTTTTGCAAGATTTACAACAGTGTCATTGTTAGGCAGTTCTATCGTTATCGAACTAACTTTTGCCGTGTCAATTTGCACGGCGTACCTATTGAACGAACGGTCGGTGGCTCGCTCGCCTAAAACTGCGACAAAACATACTGCGCAAAGCAAAACAAGTATCGCCGCAAACAAAATTGTCCGCTTATTCGACATAGCCTTCCTCCATCCGCTTAATTCTGCGATTCCGCTGCTGCTGCCTGCGTATAATTCCTATCAGGACAACCAATGCTATTGGCAACAACACATTGAACCATTTGATAAAAGAACGTACACCATCATCGAGTTGATCTATTTGCCGCGAGGTGACATATTTTGTCCGCAAGTCAATCAATCCCGTATCATCTGACAGATAATCAATGGAATTGACAAACAGGCTGATATTATCGGCCGATTGCTGATGTGGCTGGCGCGGATTACCGTTCAGCGCAAAATCGCCATCACCTATGACAACCATCTTTGAATCGGGCACGCCGCCTATCGCCCCCTCAAGAACGCCACCCAACGGTATCTCCGCCAATGGGAAATCACGTGCATTCCATTGTCGCTGGACATCGATGTTTGTCGGCACATTAAGTGTCGCCGACTTGTCAGAAGTGGAAAGCAATGTCGTAAACACTGCCGACGAATCGCCCGTGTAAACTACAGGACTGGCAAACTGCAACTGAACCTGCTCCAACCCATTTGTTATAGAGTGGTTGCTAAAGTTGCTCACAAAAGGAATGTACGGGAACTGTTGCTGAACATTGACACGATACATTCCCTGTTGCTGTTGCACATTCACATTTGCGCAGATATTGTCTATGGCCAACTTGCAGTCAACACTAATATCCTTTTTCAGTAGCCACTGTTCAAGGCCTGTATTACGTTCAGATGCAAATAATTGCTCCAAATCGGCATTTGTCCTGTCTATTGCTACAAACACACGCCCTCCACGCTCCATAAACCTGTCGACAAGCACAAATTCAGCAGGCAAAATCGTATCAACAGGAGCGACGACGGCCAATGTGACAATACTGTCAAGTGCGTGCACGTCATTTTGCAAATCGATAATCTTCACATCGTATAAAACCGACAATTCGGCCATTACCTGCTGCATTTCGTAAGGCGACGGCTCGCCGTGACCTTGCAAAAACCCGACAACAGGACGTTTCCCAACCGACATCTTCCGTATCGCCGACGAAAGCGTGTATTCAACAGGCATTCCAGGCTGAATAAATGGTACAAGTTCCTTCTTGTCACCCTTTTCGACAACGGCACCCAAAAATGCCCTTTGCTGTTTCATCTGATCTTTCTCGCGCACGTTTATCATTACAGGATAAATACCCGCATTAACTGCTTCTTGTTCAAGCATCTCTGATTCGGAAGGATTGACAAATTCAAACTCTACCTTGCCGTGCGACAAATTCCTGTACTCCGTAAGCAAATCCTTGAACTCCCGTTTCGATCTTGCCACTTCGGCAGGCAAATCTTCTGAAAAATAAGCGGTTATGGTAACTGTTTCGTCCAAATTGTCCAGAATGTTCTTTGTCGCCTCACTCAAAGTGTATCTGTTGTCCTCGGTAAAATCGATACGGAAGAATATTTTATCAGATATTATATTGACAATCAAAATAATAACCAATATAGAAAATATGTATAAACCTGTATGCCTTGTTTTCATAATCAAGAGATTTTAGATTCTAACGATTTCTCAGCCAAGAAGATGCCGACAAACGTGAGTGATACGAAATAGATAAGGTCTTTAGTGTCGATGACACCTCGCGCAATGCCCTCGAAGTGCGAATTCATATCAAGACCTACTGCAAGTTGTCCAAACATTCCTCCAAACTGATGCCCTAACATTCCGAAAATCATATGGAAGAACAGTCCGATGAACAATGCCAACAAAAAACTGATAATCTGATTATTAGTAACAGAACTTGCGAACAGGCCAACACCGACGTAGGCACTGCTCATCAATAGCAAGCCGATATACCCGCAAAAGATTGCACCGTGATCAACATCGCCTATACACGACACGGAGATGTAATACGGTAATGTCAGCACAAGAGCCATAGCAATCAGCATAACGATTGCCAAATATTTGCCAATTACAATCTGTCGGCAAGACAACGGTTTTGTCAGCAACATTTCAATGGTACCCGTTCTTACTTCTTCGGCTATCGACCTCATTGTCAGAGCAGGTATCAGCAAAAATAAAGTAACATACGCTATCGAAAAGAACACTTGCAACGATGCCTGCCCGTACATAAAGATGTCGTTGCCGTAAATCCAAGTGAACACTCCGCTGAACCCCAAAAAGAGCACCAATAATATATAAGCCATCAGCGAGTCGAAGTGCGACTTCAGTTCCTGAACGGCTATTGTCCAAATCATTTTCATAATTAATCGAAGATTATGCCAAACATTATTTTGTCAATTCACGGAATATGTCTTCAAGTTTGGTCTCGACGGGTGTCAACTCAGTAAGCACCCAACCGTTTCTGACGCAGGTGTTGAATATTTCACGCTTGCTCGACATTCCCGAACGGCTGTGAACCACAAACGAATTAGGTTTGTCCTTAACCACATCAACAAGTTCAACACTTTCTATGGACTGAAATTCGCGGACCACGGCATTGCGGTCGGCATCGTCAACAGTAACACGCACGTATTCGGCGCCTTTTTCGGCCTTGCGCAATTGTTCGGCAGTGCCGTCGGCCACTATTTTTCCCTTGTTTATTATCAGTATTCTGTCGCAAGTGGCCTCAACTTCGGCCAAAATATGCGAACTCAATATTATGGTCTTTTCGCGCGCTATCTTCTTAATAAGTTCGCGAATCTCGACAATTTGGTTCGGATCGAGCCCTGTTGTCGGCTCATCAAGAATAAGAACTTGCGGATCGTGAATCAGTGCTTGGGCCAGCCCCACTCTCTGACGGTATCCTTTCGACAGTTCGCTTATGCGCTTATGCTTTTCGCCCTCCAAACCGCACACATTAACCATCTCAAGGATTCGGTCATTGATCTTGTCCTTGCGGATTCTCTGCAACTTGGCCATATAACGCAGATAATCAATAATATTCATATCCAAATACAGCGGATTGTGTTCGGGCAAATAGCCAATCAACTGCTTTACCTTATCGGCATTTTCGGCCAAATCGTATTTGCCCACCGATATGGACCCTTCAGTTGGCACTATGTAGCCTGTTATTGCCTTCATTGTCGTTGACTTGCCAGCGCCGTTTGGGCCCAAAAAGCCCAATATCTCGCCAGTCTTGACTTCAAACGACAAATTATCGACAGCACGCTGTTGGCCATACTGTTTTGTCAAATTCCTAACTACTATATCCACGATTCAACAATAGATTTTATTTACTGCCTGACAAAGAGCATATATGCATTCACATATTTCCGTCAGAACGAAGCCAAAAGTAGATAAAGGGGACACACAATAGTGTTAATGGTTTGTTAAACCTTTGCGTACGGGCATAAAAAAAGCCGTCCAGAAATGAACGGCTTCGATTTTTATGCAGAATTTATTGTTTCTTGTTCTTCTCAAATTTTGCATAACGGTTGCGGAACTTGTCAACGCGACCTGCGGTGTCAACCAATTTCATCTTACCAGTGTAAAATGGGTGTGATGCACTTGAGATTTCGAGTTTCACTAATGGATACTCAACCCCGTCTACTTCTATCGTATCTTTTGTGTTGACTGTCGATTTGTTGATGAACAACTGACCATTCGACATGTCCTTGAACACTACAAGGCGATAATCACTTGGGTGTATGTCCTTTTTCATTTTAATATGTTTTTAAATATGTTCTTTAAAAATTGAGTGGCAAAAGTAGAATATTGATTCTGATTTTCAAATTTTCAGCGATTAATTTTCATCGCAAAAAAATCATTTTTTTACAATAGTCTTCACCACTTCGCCATCCACCGTTTCAATGACTACAAAGTTCACTCCTGACGGCAAATTGCTGACGCTGTGCATTGCCTTGCTTCCCTCAACACCAAGCACGGCTCCTGTCGCGCTCACGAACTTCACGCTTTGGTACTCGCCACCGCCGATTACTATATAGTCTGTCGATGGGTTCGGGTAAACGGTAAAGTTAACTTGACTATCATAGGCTTGCCTTTCACCGAATTTGACTGCCACTGTATTTGAATAGGAATACTCGCCATCATAGTCGGTCTGTTTCAGGCGATAATAGACTGTGCCATTATGTTTTGCATAGAAATCAGTGTATTGGTAATTCTGATCTTCAGTTGTTGTGCCAGCGCCTGCCACAATTGCCAACTCCTCAAAATCCACAGCGTTGAAACTGTATTCTATAGTAAAGTAGTCGTTATCCTTCTCCGATGCAGTCTGCCAAGCAAACTCCACATTGTCTTTCGATTGATTGGCGACAAAGTATGTCAGTTCTATTGGAAGCAAGTCCTCATAGTCTTTCTTGCCACCAAACACTTCGTAATATGCATATTTATAAGCATCGCCTTCTTTATTGTTCAAGTTAATTTCTCCCCCTTTTTTCTGATAATAGGTAAGACCTGGTATATAAAAAAGATTTTGTGCGGAAGATCCTTGATTTTCCGAATCGAATTTCGTATCCCCTATTGTGATACTTACATTTACGCTACTATTGTCAACTCCGCCAAGAACGGAAATCATCGATTCTCTTCTAGTATTTCCGTTTGCAATAAGATTGAGTGTGCCTTTCCCTGTAATACATTCCAATACAGCAACAGAAGCATTTCCCGTCACAGTCAAACTGCTACCTGCAGCCATAATCAATTTTCCTTGAATAATCAATTCAGCGTCTCCATCAAGACTTACACTGCCTTTAATTGTCAAATCGCCATTGATAGCCACGACGGTACCATTATTCAATTTGACACTCTTTGTTATTGTTGCCTCACCATAAGTACGATAACGATACCCTACCCCTTGTTTAAAATCCCCATTATTCAATTTTTCTTCCGTAATTGCCGTAACCTCCGCATTGCACACGCAACTCAAGCATACAACAGCAACCACTGTGGCCAATATCTTTCTAAACATTTCCTTATTTGCTTTACAAAAATCTTTCATAACAAAATACCTTATCAGTTCAACCTCTCACTTACCAATTACGTTCAATATTAGTTTTTGTTTTTATTGTATGACAAACACCTTATACCATATTGATGAACGGGCTAAAATGATACGCAAGAATAGCAATTGCTTGCAAAACAAGCAACAAGGGGCATCTTATCTTTTCACAAATGGAATGAGCCTCTGTTCTCCCTCAGTTGTAACCTTCACATAATATGTGCCAGATGGCAAGTTGCTGACATTAAGCGTCTTTTCGCCTTTTGGCGCAACCGACAAAACCCGTCCCTGAAAATCGCAGACAGCAATGCGCTCGAATTGCCCATCAACGTTGATTATGTCGGTGGCTGGATTTGGATATACGATTATTGCCGATATTTCTTCATCAAAATCCTTTTCAGCAAATGTCAGTGTCACCATATCGGAATAAGTGAAATTGCCATCGTAGTCGGTCTGTTTTAGACGATAATAGACTGTGCCCGAATGATTTGCAGACAATTCGGCATATTGATAATCGACGGTTTCGGTTGTTGTGCCAGAACCTGCCACAATTGCCAACTCCTCAAAATCGATGGCATTGAGGCTATACTCAATGGTGAAGTAGTCGTTGTTCAACTCCGATGCGGTTTGCCAAGCGAACTCGACATTGCCGTCATCCTGCTGAGCACGGAAATAGACTAACTCGATTGGAAGGGCTTCAGATATTTCCTGAAGAATTTCGTTTAGGTTTCCCGAATTGATGCTTTTATTGTTAAGTATATCCCTTATTTTTCCATCAGTATCAGTCCATCCCAAAGCGTCTAAAATATCATTTATTAATGACCCGCTAATATCTGGTAATTCATAACGATTGGCTGATAAAAACACATTGGGATTGTCCTTTAGTTCAAAATCCAAACCAATAATTGTTCCTAATAGAAGTCTATCTACTGATACCCCCCAGTCAGGGTGATATACATCTTGTTCGTCCACATAATCATAATATGTACCTACAACGGCCAATTTGCCTTTGCCACCATTGCTTGACTTAATATATGCTTCTTCGTCACCAATCAAGTTTCCTCCAACCTCAATCAATGATTCTTTGCCCCCATTATTGCCGAACAACAACGATGAGTCTTCATTCAGAGTAAGGTTACCAGTACCCGATTTTACTTTTCCGTCTGATTCTTTTGTACCAACACGCAAAACACCACCATTCATTGTTATTGTGCCGTTGTTTGTGATATTGCCCTCAACAATAAGATTGTTTGGTATTGTCATATTGCCATTATTTATGAGATTGCCTGCAAAAACAATGTTATCTTCTCCCGCAAGAGTGAGAGTTGACCCGTTTGTAAAATTCTTGCCAATGCTCAAACTTGTATTGTTTCCAATTGTTCCGCCCGTTGTAGTAAGACTGCCAGGTGTGCTTATGCTTGAATTTGCGCCTACAGTGACACTGCCCAACTTCAAATCGCCCGAATTTGCCGATATTTGAGCATTATTGCCCATTTTTACCGTGATAGTGGAATTGGCGCTTCCAACAGTCAGTTTTGGATTTGTAGCGCCTGTCATATCTATTGTTCCGCTTCCTGTAAGCGAACTTGGTATTTTCAGGTCTTTGCTAGATGTCAAGGTTCCGTTATTTTCGAGATTTCCCAATATTGTCAATGGACCCTTGTTAGTGAAACTTTTATTTTTATTATTTGTGATAGAATTAGCAGTCATTGTCCCGTTTGAGGTAAATGTTCCGCCATTTGTAACATTGCCCGTTGCCGTCAAAGTACCGTTGTTAGTGAATGAATTGTCAGCATTCTGAATTTCAATGTTTTTAGATTTGATAGTGCCATTGTTTACTAAATTACCATAATAAGATCTGGCAGTTCTTTTTTCTACATTTATATTTCCTTCTACAATCAACGAACCACTCACTGTTAATGTAATGTTCTTGGAACCAGAAGGACGAATTGTTAAGTCACCTTTTATTGTAACCGTCTTGCCAACTGGGATTTCCACATTTTGATCCCAAACTAAATTGCCATTGTAAACTCCTCCCTTTGTCATACTGGCACCAGTCTCCCAATCTGCAACAGCAAAATTTGCGAACAAAATCAAAGTGCAAACTACCAATATCTTCTGTATCAAGGCTTTCATATCTCTTTCCTTTAGTTAGTAATAAAATGCAAATTTCGGCAAAAAAAATACAAATCACAAAATCGAATCCTCCATTTGCCCCATAATTGCTCCTTAAAAAAGGCGAATCAAATGCGAAACGACCCAGTAGCAATCAGTAAATGATTGAATGAAAACCTTTTCCAATAAGCAAGAAATAAAATATGAAAACGTTTGAATTAAGCCGAGTTTTTTGAATCAAGATTGGCAAAAAAGACTACTTTTGCTCCGTTGTTTTTTGAATATGCTAATTTAACCAAAGAATTGGTTTTTAGCAGTTTGCAAAAACAATCATTTCACCAAGGAATTGATTTTGAACTAAAAACAAGATACAAAAAATGGAAATTTCAGTTTGGATGCTATTAGGTGTAGGAATGGGGACAGTATTCTGCGCACTCCTATTAATAATAGGTATGGGCAACCTGCTTATTCGGTTTGTAAACAAGTATGCACCCGAAGAGGAGGAAAAGAAAGCCACGCCATCGGCGTCGGCAATTGCGCCAAACATCAGAATGGCTATCGAATCCGCCGTCAGCACAATAACTGGTGGCAAAGGCAAAGTTGAATCAATTGAAAAAATCTAAATACAATGGGTAGAAAAGTGAAATTCAGTCTGGTCTTTCGCGATATGTGGCAATCGTCAGGAAAGTACGTACCACGCGTTGACCAACTTGTAAAAGTGGCTCCATCCATAATCAAAATGGGATGTTTTGACCGCGTAGAGACAAATGGCGGTGGTTTTGAGCAAGTCAACCTTCTTTATGGCGAAAACCCTAACAAGGCCGTACGCCAATGGACAAAGCCTTTCAACGAGGCCGGAATCCAGACACATATGCTCGACCGCGCCCTGAACGGCATACGTATGAACCCCGTTCCAGTCGATGTCCGCAAGATGTTCTACAAGGTGAAGAAGAAACAAGGCACCGACATCGCCCGCACATTCTGCGGATTGAACGACACCCGCAACATCATTCCTTCAATAGGATACGCACACGAAGGCGGAATGATTTCGCAATGTTGCCTTTGCATCACATTCTCACCACTGCACACTGTCGAGTACTATACGAAACTGGCTTTCGAACTTATCGAGGCTGGCGCCGACGAAATATGCCTAAAGGATATGGCAGGCATCGCACGCCCTGTATCATTAGGTGAAGTTGTCAAGAACATCAAGGCTAAATACCCTGACATCACCATTCAATACCACGGACACGCAGGTCCAGGCTTCAGCATGGCCACCATCCTGGAAGTGTGCAAGGCTGGTTGCGACTTTGTCGATGTAGGTATGGAACCTCTTTCTTGGGGAACTGGCCACGCCGACATATTGGCCGTTCAGCCAATGTTGAAAGACGCAGGATTCGATGTTCCTGAAATAAATATGGAAGCATATATGGAAGTCCGCTCTATGATTCAGGAAATGATGGACGACTTCCTCGGCTACTACATTCCTGCCCGCAACCGTCAAATGAACTCACTGCTTATCGGTCCAGGTCTTCCTGGTGGCATGATGGGCTCACTTATGACCGACTTGGAAACAAACCTTGACAGCCTCAACAAATGGAAAGTCAAGAATGGTCAACCCGAACTAACACAAGACCAACTTCTTATAAAATTGTTTGACGAAGTAAAATATGTATGGCCAATGATGGGATATCCTTGCTTGGTTACTCCTTTCAGCCAATATGTAAAGAATATGGCCTTGATGAACGTAATGCAAATGGAGAAAGGCAAAGAGCGCTGGTCGCTTATTGCTGACGACATTTGGAATATGTTGCTTGGCAAATCAGGCAAGTTGCCTGGTCCATTGGCACCAGAACTTGTCGAAAAGGCGAAAGAGCAAGGTCGCGAATTCTTCACCGGCAATCCTCAAGACTCATATCCTGACGAACTCGACACATTCCGCAAGGAAATGAAAGAGAACAATTGGGAACTTGGCGAAGACGAAGAGGAATTGTTCGAATTGGCAATGCACCCACAACAATATCGCGCATACAAGAGTGGCAAGGCTAAAGCCGACTTCGAAGCCGATTTGGCAAAACGCAA
>CALCFP010000078.1 GCA_937900725.1 uncultured Bacteroidota bacterium
GAACCGCGCAGTATGCGCCGACAGCCTTTTCTTCAACGAAGACGGCACAATACAACTTGTAAAGCCTTCGTTGCGTGGCATTGGCGTGACAAAAGCAACCGACAAAATCCAAATTGACCGCTACAGCGCAATCAGTCAAGACGCAAGCATCAGTTTCCTTTACGAGAACGATGCCGACACTACAAAACGCTTCGAAGGCTGGAAGACAACATTCAGCAAGCCTGGCAGTTGGGTTCAATACAACACTGTCGATTTTGGCGACGGAAACAGCAAAACCTTGACCGTGGCACCTTTTGAGACTCAAAACGGCTCTGTAAAGGTTTATGCCGACGGCGCAAAAGGCACTCTGCTTGCAGAAGTGAAAATTGACACTAAGAGCAACACCGCATCAGCAAAAATCAAGAACTGCCCGAAAGGCATTCACAACGTGTATGTTGAATTGGCAAACGGTGAAAATGTAAGCATTGACTGGATAAAATTCGAATAACCGCAAGTTATTCGGACATCCCGCAACTATATCGTAATAACCACGTGGCCGTCAGTCGAAAGATTGACGGCCTTTTTTTTGCCTAGTGGCCGTCAGTTTCAAGGATAGACATATTATTCATCGTAGTGATTTTGAAGATTTTGTCAGGCTACTTGACTATCAAAAACGACATTCAAAAAAAGCATTGCCCAACCTGCCGTAACGTGAATGCAAGATTATGTTACGGGATTTTGCACGGCATTCAAATTTCAGACCGCATTTTACTTGAAATTAAATGTAAATTTGACAAGAAAAGAGCGACATTGCACGCTCGAAACATCTTACAAACAAAAACTAAACACAATGAGAATTAAACGACTATTACCACTAATGCTTGCCTGCAGTCTGCTTGCAAGTTGCGACAAGCAATCGGGCAACCTGATGCTCGACAACGAGTTTGCATTGAGCGACGTCCAACTGCTCGACGGTCCGCTTAAGGACGCCCGCGACCTGAACATCAAGGTATTGCTTGAATATGATGTCGACCGTCTGCTTGCGCCATTCCGCAAAGAAGCAGGGCTTGAACCTAAAGCCGAATCGTTCCCCTGCTGGATTGGCCTCGACGGACACGTTGGCGGTCACTACCTGTCGGCAATGGCAATGAACTACGCCTCGACAG
>CALCFP010000079.1 GCA_937900725.1 uncultured Bacteroidota bacterium
TTGTAAACAAATACATTGTCGCGAACCAATTGTGCGTAGTCCTTGTCGGGTGTCATCATGAAAACGGTGAACCCTTGTGCCGATGCCTTGTGTGCAAGCGTTCCAATAATATCGTCGGCCTCAAAACCCTGAACCTGAACAACAGGTATGCGCAAAGCCGCGATTACCTCCTTGATGAGTGGAATCGACTGGCGCATGTCTTCGGGCATGGCCTCGCGGTTGGCTTTATATTCGGCGTACATCTCGTGCCGGAACGTTGGCCCGTGCGGGTCGAAAACCACGCCTATGTGGCTCGGATTCTCTTTCTGCAAAACTTCGAGAAGCGTGTTTGTAAATCCAAAAACCGCCGAAGTGTTGACTCCTTTTGAGTTGATTCGCGGGCTTTTGATGAATGCATAGTAGGCACGGTAGGCCAGCGCGTACGCATCGAGCAGGAATAGTTTCTTGTCTGTCATGTCAATTACAAATTACATCCCGGACTTATCGGGATCCAAACCACTAAATTCAAGGTGGGTTCTATAAATATATTTCGAGAGATTTTTGAAGATTTTCCGAGCGCATTGTTGGGCGGAAGAAAGGAGCAGTGCGGGCACTGTGACTGCCTGACAACCAACAAGGTGCCGAAAAAGATCAAAAATCGCCGAAAAGTTCAAATAATTCATTCCATTTGTCACATTTTTCAAATGGTGTATTTATAGAACACACATCTAATAATAATGCTATCGCAAATTATGCGCTCTAAAGATAAGACACTAATTCCAATTTAGAGTTTTCAATTTGAATAAGTGAAGAAATTGTCGGACGCGAATTTGTCAATCATCTGTTGCCATTGATCGACCTTGCGCCCCACGGGCTTCCTTTTGCTGTGCCTTCGTACACAATATGTGGCACGTCGCCGAAGGCATCTATGCCAATGGTGGCGACTGATTTGGGAATGTTCACCGAAGACAGTTTGCTGCAGCCTCCAAAAGCCGCCTCGCCAATGCTGATAACTGAATTAGGGATGTTTAGCGATGATAGTCGTGAGCAGTCGGCAAATGCGCAGTTCCCAATTCTTGTGACTGAATTTGGAATGTTGACAGACGTAAGCCGGTAACATCCTGAAAAGGCATAATCGCCAATGCTTGTAACCGACCCGGCTATTGTGAGTGTTTCAAGTCTTGAGCAGTCATAAAATGTGCTTTCCTCAATCTTGCCGACCGATTCAGGTATGGCGACTGACGTCAGGCTAGAACATCCGCAAAACGCTTCGGCACCTATTGTGGCGACCGTTTGTGGCAAGACTATTGATGTCAGGCTTGAACAACCGTAGAATGCGCTTTCGCCAATGCTGATGGTTGATTTTGGCAAGACAACCGATGTCAGGCTGGAGCAACCGTAAAAAGTTCCGGCACCTATGCTGGTGACAGTGTTCGGAATAGTCACCGATGTCAATCCTTCGCAACGGAAGAATGCCTTGTCGCCAATGCTGGCAACCGATTCGGGAATATCCACCGAAACAAGGTTCGAGCAACGGGCGAATGCTTCCGATTTTATGCTTGTTACCGAATTTGGTATGGTGACCGATGTAAGGCTTGTGCAACCGTAGAATGCCATTTTGCCAATGGTGGTTACAGTTTTTGGAATAGTGACGCTTCCGCCATCACCGATATAACGCTTGATTTGCCTTTTCGATGCATCGAAATATAAAAACTGTTCATCGAAGACTCTATTGAGTTCCTTTGCGCCCCATGGCCTGCCTTTGGCCGATCCTTTGTACGCAATAAGTGGCACATCTTTGAATGCTCCTTCACCAATTTGTGTGACTGACGAAGGAATCTCGACAGCAACAAGGCCTGTGCAACCAGAAAACGCATCAGCATAAATATCGGTGACTGATTCAGACATGGTTATTAACTTCAAACTACTGCATCCGGAAAATGCCCCTTCGCCAATGATTGTGACTGAATTTGGTATAGTGACAGATGAAAGGTTTGTGCAGCCGGCGAATGTCTCCCAGCCTATAACGGTGACCGAATTAGGTATGACTATAGATGTTAGTCCAGTGCAACCATAGAATGTACCGGCACCAATGATTGTATCCGACTTCGGAATTTCAACCGAAGTCAGGCCTGTGCAACAGGAGAAGGCATCGCAGTCTATGCAGGTAACCGCTTTGGGAATCTCTATCGACATCAAACCTGAACAACCCATAAACGCGCACTTGCCTATATAGGTTATTGAGTCGGGCAAAGTGACTGATGCCAGACTTGTGCAATTCATAAATGTATTCCCGTTAATGCGGGTGACGGATTTTGGCAAGGCTACGGAAGTCAGGCTTGAACAACCGGCAAACGCTCCTTTCCCAATGCTGGTGACCGACTGCGGAATGGAAATAGTTGTCAATGAAGTACAATTGTCGAATGCATTTTCCCCAATGGTTACTACTGAATCCGGCAATTCGACTGATGTCAGGCCGGAGCAACATGAAAAAGCAAAATTGCCAATGCTCTTGACGGATTTTGGAATGGTTACTGAAGTTAAGCCGGTACACAGCCAAAACGTGGAATTGCTGATTTTGGCGAGTAATGGCGGCAGAGTGACTGACGTCAGTTTGGAGCAACATTGGAATGCGCCATCGCTAATGTTGCTAACTGAATCAGGAATGGTAACTGATTCCAGGCTCGTACAATGGGAGAAGGCTGACATTCCTATGCTGACAACCGATTCAGGTATGGTCACTGAAGTCAATGAAGTGCAGAAAGCGAATGTATTATGGCCAATACTTCTGAGCGACTTTGATATATTGATCGAAGTCAAACCCGAACATTCATAAAATGCCTGTGGCCCTATGTAGATGACCGTATTTGGCATGACAACCGACGTAATGCCTGAACAGCCAAGGAATGCCATGGCTTGTATGATTGTTACTGATTCAGGTATCACTACATCTCCGCCTTTGCCTATGTAGCGCTTGATTCGCGTTTTTGCGTGATCAGAATATAAAAACTGATTGTCGTGGTAGCCATTAACTTCCAATGCACCCCACGGACTTCCCCCGGCATTGCCTTCGTATAAAACATGGTACACGTTTTTGAATGCATTCCTACCTATTTTGGAAACCGATTTAGGCACGGTAATCGACGAAAACGACGCGCACCGATAGAAAGCAAAATCTCCAATTTTCGTGACCGACTCAGGGATGGATACAGAAGACAGACTCGTACAACCACAAAACGCATAATCACCTATTCCCGTGACAGTTTCAGGGATGATGACAGATTCCAAATTCGTGCAGTCATAAAACGCATTGCTTTCAATGCGGGTGACTGCATATGTTTTCCCTTCGTATTCTATTGTTGATGGTATCTCGATGTTTATTAACTCGTAATAAAAGCCTATCTTTTGTCGAGGATAAGATACACAAACCGTATATGGCTCCTTGTTGCTAGTAATCAAGTAGTAAATGTAGTCCTTTATAAAAGTTTTTTCTATGCCATAGGTTCTTGTGGCAAAAAGTGACAGGCACGCAACGACAAGAAAGAATATGTGTTTTTTCATAATCTGGCAGTTATAAAAGATGTCATTGGCGTCATTATTGCCACCTAAACTTTAAAGTTAATCATTTCTTGTAGAAATTCTTCACAAAACGCCCGTACTCACCTTTACGCAGTATGATGCGGTTGATGAAGCAGTCGCAGAATCCGCAGCCGTAGCCCATCAGCTGCACATACGACGCCACCACTGTAAGCAAGGCCACCTTTACGCTTTTTGTAGCCACAAGCGCATCGACAAAAAAGGCGATGGCCGGCAATGCAAGCACGCACAACAGCAACGGAAAAAAGCAGCACAAGGCTATCAGCAAAATATTGCCCAAAAAGAAACAAGCCGGCAGCAAGTGAACCATCTTTAGCGTTCCGCGATGGCGTTTTTCAAGGTTGATGCGGGCTATGCCTGAATTGTAGACCTGCTTGAAAAATGCCTTGAACGATGTCCGGCGCTTGTGATAAACAAAGGCATCCTTTATCAGTCCGGTCTTGAATCCGTTCTCGATAAGGCGCATGCTGAAATCCATATCCTCGCCAAAGCGCATGTCGGCATATCCGCCCACCTTCAAAAAGGCATCACGCTGCACGCCCACGTTGAACCCGCGCGGGTAGAACTTGTCCATCTTCTCCTTCTTGCCACGTATGCCGCCTGTGGTCAGCACCGATGTCATTGAGTGGCTGATGGCCTTCTGTATTGGCGAGAACGACGGATGCGAGGCGTCAGGTCCGCCAAAGCACTGCAAGTCGCGTTCGCTTAAGGCCTTGTCTATCGCTTTCAGATATCCGGTCGGGACTATCACATCGGAATCGATGAAGATGAAGTATTCGCCCTTTGCCTGCGATGCGCCATTGTTGCGTGCAAGACTTGGCCCCATGTTTGGCTGCTCAATGTAGTGGATGTCGAGCCTCGAGGCGTATTTATCCACAACTGACTTGCTCGAGTTTGCCGAACCGTCTTCCACTATCGTGATATCGAAACCGTCGAAATCCTGTTCCAGAAGCGATTTCAGCAACTCGTCAACTTCATCCGGACGGTTATATACGGGAATTATGAATGAATATTTCAGCATTAACTCAATATCTTCTTATACACAAATCTACAACAAATTGTCATTATATGAAATCGTCGGCATTTAGGCCTTCCAGTCCGGCTATAATCCTTACGGCTTCAGCGCGCGACTTGCCACAGATAATCTCGTCAGGAGCGAATGCTCCGCAAATGCGCGGGCGCTCGGGCTTGCCAAATATACGGCATCGCATGTCGTCGTCGAGATTGACACAGCGCACGCCGGCCGACTTGCCGTCGGGCATTCCGGGCAGTGGCGAACTTATCGATATCACCGTGCAGCAAACTGCGCAATGTGGCCTACATTCCATATGCTTTTTTTTATGCAATAATAAGGAAACTTCGATTCATTTTTAGATTAAAACATTTAATACTTCCATTTCTGATTGTATTAAAGGGCAAAACAAGCCACATTTTACATTTAAACAACACATACCTAACGTGGATATCTTTTATTAAGATCATAATATGAGAAAGCCCGAGAATAGGTTCTCGGGCTTACCGTTAATGTTGAACTCTAAGTTAGTGGTTAGTTTGTTGTTATTTTTTTATAAATGAGCAAGTCTGAGCGTCATCACTATCCTTGTTAATTACAAGGACGAATGTGCCATTAGCCAAATCGGTAATGTCGATTGTAGCAGTAGTCTGAGCATC
The DNA here is from genome assembly GCA_937900725.1 of uncultured Bacteroidota bacterium. Lineage (GTDB taxonomy): Bacteria > Bacteroidota > Bacteroidia > Bacteroidales > SZUA-534 > RUG13583. The sequence continues at coordinate 5,248 of CALCFP010000079.1, forward strand.
ATTGAAAACATGACTTGCACATTTGTTGCCTTTGGCATCGAATATATCCACAGTTTTTATTGCACCATCTTTCTCAAACGACAAGTCGTTGGATGAAACGGTTTGTGTGATATTCAATTCCGTAGTTGCAGGATTTGGATATACGATGAATGATGATTCCTGAGGTTCCATATTCAATTCATCTAAAGAAAGCAGCAACATATCTGTAGAATCGGCATCTGCAATGTTTTTATGAGCCATTCTTGAAGCATTGCGATATACAGAGCCAGTATAAGTGGTATAATTTCCTGTTCCACAACTGTTCTTGGCAGCCACCTTTATTGTAAATGAACAAACTTTAGATGAAGAAGAAGGCTGGCTGTTGATAATAATGTTGGCTGTGTTGCCATTTGTGCCATTAGGCCATGAATATATACCGGCTTGCGTGAATTGCCAATCGTATGATTTTGCACCACTTACTTTGTTTACAGAGAATGTATATTGTTGTCCAGGTGTGTATGTGCCAGATATAGGTTTGTTTATTACTGGTGTAGCCAATCCAGTTAAGCCATGCGTAAATTCCGTTGAATACGTTTTATTATTATACGTATAAGTGGCTTTAATCCATGCTGTGCCAGTACCACTTACCACAAAGTGTGCATATTTGTAAGTGCTATTGTAACCAGAGTAACAAAGTCGCAAATTGCTACTGCATGTCCACGTTACACTTTTAACTGAAGCAGGTGCATTTTCCAAATTCATTTGTATAGTGGAATTACATGCCCAATTGTTGGTTGTACTTGCGCAGGTAAGCGTAAGAGGCTTAATGGTTATAGGAAACTCTCTTACATATTCCTTACCTGAAGTTTTGCATTTTATTGTTGCCTTGACTGTCGTTTTTGTGCCATAACTAAGCACTTCAAAATATCGTGAAAAATCGTTTCCTCCACGCTCAACAAGAACATTTTTGTTGTACTCCCACTTCGTTACTACACAGCCAGATGCGCTTACATTAACAGTACCATAAGCCCCCCAATTGTTACCGTCAGGGCTACTTATGGTAACAGGTAATGTCCTAAACCAAAAATAATCTGATTGTTCTATTATTTTATGACCTTTAGAATCATTTGTATAAACATAGCCAAACACATACACTCCATATTCTGTGCCGGGTTTTAGGTTTTTGAATGTCCAATAACCAATACCAGAATGATCAACGTACGAATAATAGACATCTGGCCATTGATAAGTTCGATAACCATCACACACTATCATTTCACCAGTACCAATTTCATAAATATAAATGCCATAGCATTGAGGTTTTTTTGTGGTGCTCCAATATATTGTCGCTTCATCACAAGTGATATATTTGGCATCAACTTCTTCAATTAAATTAACCGTAGTCGATGCATATATCTCTTCTATAAAACTTCCATCTCCATTATTTTTATTATTCTTTTCCCACCATTCATACCACCATTCTAGTCCGGTTTTGGTGGAATCAGTTTTCGTAGTTCCCTGTCCAAAAGAAACTTGTCCAATTGCCAACAATACAGTTAGCGCGATTAAATGTTTGAATTTAATTTTCATAATTTTTAATTTTTTTAGAGTTCAACATATTTTATTGTAAATGAATAATAATTGACATACAAATTATAATAATAATTACTATTAATTGTTTTAAATTGATATTTTCTTTTTTATTTCCGTCAATTACTGCATCATAAATGTTGATATTTTTAATATTTGAATATTTTACAGCTTCAGGTATT
>CALCFP010000080.1 GCA_937900725.1 uncultured Bacteroidota bacterium
TGAAATCCTTTTTTTGAATGTAGTGCCTCTCGCTTTGTTCGAGGAAGGCGAAACCATTCCCTCTAAATTCTCACGCCGCAGGCACTGACTTCAAGTAGCACTGCGTCCCTATTCTCTGTTTTCTCTACATTCTTGATTAAAAAAATGGCTCAAGTATAATTGTTGACTGAATTTATACCAATAAAGGAAGAGAGGGACGTTTGCCGAGGTCTAGCGACCTTATGGAAACCATAGCGGATGCAGCCGCCTCGAACATCAGCGAGAGCTTGTTTGCGACATACACCTTGCAGTATCTGACGGCATTGTTCCAGATCAGGTAGTTGTTCAGGTATTTCGTCGACACACCCTTGAACCTGCCCATGAACAGCCTCAGCTGTGAATGGTAGCTGTTGATTCTCTGTATGTTGAAAATGCCGACGGACTTCTTCCCTCCCTTGATCCTGACAAGGCTGAGGCCGTTTGACTTGGCGAATCCGTCATAGGATGCGTCGCCGTCGCTGCACAGCGTCGACTCAGGCGCAATCCTTCCCCCGAGCACCCTGTCCAGAGCCTTTGTGGAGCACTTGCCGAGTTTCGCCACAAGCGAGGCCGAGTTCCCGTTGCCGTCCACGGCGCACGGCACGCAGACCAGCTCGTCCGACAGGCCTCTGGTGTGGACCTCGCCGCCTCGTCTGTGCGGCTCCCTTTCGGCGTCGCCGTCAAAATGCTTGGCGTTCCCCTTGTAGGATGTCGGGAAGAACGCCTCGTCGGCCTCAACGACGCCGCTCAGCATGGTGTCGTCTCCCGCTTCCGCAAGCGCATCCAGTATCTTGTGCCGCCACGCAAACGCGGTGGCGTGCGTCAGCCCGCATTCGATGGCGCTGGCGTCCAGCGACTTGCCGTCCGCCATGCATCCCATGAACCCCTGCCATTCGCCGATGCCCTTGCGGGTGCCTGAGAATATCGAGTTCGTCGTGATCGTAAAGGACTTCCCGCAACCGACACAGACGTACTTCTGGGTGCCGTCCTCCCTGTGTCCGTTTTTCCTGACATGGTGGCCGCCGCAATGGGGGCACACCCGGCCTTCCGCAAACCGCTGCTCCGTAAGACGCTCCTTGAGGCTTGACCTGTCCTCGTTGTCCGAATACAGGATGTCTTTCAGCCGAGCACGCTCCTGAACCGGCATCATCCGAACCTGTCGCACGATCTCTTCTGCTGTAATGTAGTCGCTCATTTCCTTCGCTTTTCTGTCTTTAACGGCAAATTCAGTCTTTTATTATACTAGAGCCAAACAATTTATGGGGTTTCGAGGTTGCGGGGTTTCGAGACCTCGAGGCTACGGGGTTACGAAGATTTTTATGACCTCGTTGCCTCGTTGCCTCGTATTCTCGTGACCTTATGTTATCTGTTTGTCGTTTCCTTGACGCGCATGTCGCCGAGCAACACATCCCAGAAGCCGATAGTGCGGCCGCCGATTTGCGTTTCCTTGCGCTTCACGTACACGGTGATGTCTTTCTTGGTCGTGTCTTTGTAAACCAGATTGCCTTCTGCATCATAGCCTCTGAAGGTTTGGAAAATGGTGATGACACCGACGTAGGTTCCATCAGGCTGACGCTGTAAGTCACTGACATACTCGATGTTGTACCATTCAATTTCAACGCGGTCGTAGTTCAGGCGCATGAGACGCTCGAAGTATTTGCGCACTCTGAAATATTGGATGGTGTTTGATGACAGTGATGAAACGCCGATTTCAGCATCGCTCATGAACAGTTCTTCTGCGCGGTCGATGACGCGGTTGGCTTCGCTGAAAGGCGTGTCTTTTGAACCGGCAATCTTGATGTATTTGCTCAGGTCTCTGACTTTTTCCAATGCCAGACTGTCGATGGCCTGTTTGCGTTCGAAACTCAGTTCATCTTGTGCAATGGCGCTGCCGACAACGAATAATGCAATGACTAATGTTGCTAATATCTTTTTCATTTTTATTTCCTTTCTAATTGATAAACAATATTTTGCGATTCAACTAATAATCTTATTTCTTGATTAATTCCAGTTCGCTGATTTTTCCGTTAGCGTTGTATTTGATGTCGTTGACGCTGTTGCGCGAAATCTTCTGGTCTTTCAGGTAATTGAGATAGTTTTCGATGGTGGTCGGGCGGTCGTAATCGTTGAAGCCGCCGGCTTGACTGATGATAATCAGCACTGGAACGTTGTTCGATTCAAACATTCCCAAGGTTTCATTGATGACACGGTTGGCTTGCGAAATGCTGCCGGCATTGGCAATGCTGCGGAAGTTGTTCTCCAACACTACGTTAGTCGATTGTGCGTGTTCGCGTTCTTCGGCGGCGCGGCGTTCCTCTTCGTTTTTCTGAGCGCGTTCGCGGGCCAGTTTCTTTTCCACTTGGAACAGCAGGTCGTCGACTTCGGCATTTTGCAGGTTCCAGTCCTTAATGGTCTGTACGCGGGCTTCCTTTTCTTCCAAAGTCCATAGG
>CALCFP010000081.1 GCA_937900725.1 uncultured Bacteroidota bacterium
GAGCTGGTCCTTCGCGCGCGTCACGACCACGTAGAAAAGCCGCCGCTCCTCGTCCATCCGCCCTTCCTCGCTCGCCTTCGCGGACGGGAACATGCCCTCCGAGAGCCACGGCACGATCACGACCGGCCACTCCATGCCCTTCGCCTGATGGACGGTCGAGAGCGTGACACGATCGAGTTCCGGATCGTTCCGCCGCACGTCGAGATTCGTCATGAGCGCGACATCCGCGAGGAACGCCTCCAGCGCGTCCGGTTCTGCCACCTTGAAGATCATGTAGGCAAGTCCCTCGGTGCGCCCGAAGACGGAATACATATATTCAATGTTGATGCCGTTCGACGATATTATTTTCAGAGCCTTGTGCAGTCCGCCCGATTCGTGAGGAACAACCATGCAAACCACGTCGGTAAGGCGGACGGTGTAGTTGTTCTCCTTCAGAATGTTGTATGCCAATTCGGGCCTTCCTACAATGAAACGTACAATGCCGTAGTCTGATGAGTCGGCAACGCAGAATGCCGACATATTGATGCCGTGTTCCGATAGCACTTGCAACATTGTGGCAAGGCTATTGGCCTTGTTCTCTAAAAAAACCGAAAGTTGTTTCACTACCATAGTCGTATAGTTTACAGTGTCAGTTATGCTCTAAGATAAAACATTTTTGGCACATTATTGGAATTTTCGCTTGTCGAGTACGCGTTTCGCCTTGCCTTGGCTGCGCTCAATGCCGCCAGGTGCAACAGGCTTGATGTTTGGCTGTATGCCTACAACGCTTTGTATGGCGTGGGCAATCTTCTTACGTACCTTTTCCATTTCGCTTACAACGTCGGAGAAGTAGGCTTCCTTTATTTCAACATCGATGTCGAACGTGTCGGTGTTGTTGACGCGGTCCACTGTAATGAAGAATTGAGGTTCAACTTCCTGCAATGTGCAAAGCACGGCTTCAACCTGTGACGGGAATACGTTTACGCCACGTATGATGAGCATATCGTCGGAGCGGCCAAGTATTCTGCCTATTTTCACAAGCGTACGTCCGCACGAGCAAGGTTCGTGTGTGATGAAGGTAAGGTCGTGCGTGCGGAAGCGTATCATTGGCATGCCCTCCTTGCACAATGTCGTGAATACAAGTTCGCCAATTTCGCCGTCGGGCAGAGGTTCGCCTGTCTCAGGGTTCACAATTTCAGGATAGAACAGGTCTTCGCTTATGTGAGTGCCGTTTTGGCATTCGCATTCAAAGCCGACGCCAGGACCTGAGATTTCTGTCAGTCCGTAGATGTCATAGGCTTTTATGCCCAGACGGTATTGTATCTCCTTGCGCATCTCTTCGGTCCAAGGTTCTGCTCCGAATATGCCGGTTTTCAGTTTTATTTCGCTGCGCGGAATGCCCGATTTCTCAAGCGATTCGGCCAGATAAAGCGCGTATGAAGGAGTGCAGGCCAAGGCCGTTGTGCCGAGGTCGTGCATCAGCAACAGTTGTTTCTCGGTGTTGCCTGCCGATGTTGGAACAGTAGTGGCGCCAATGTTTATTGAGGCGTCGTGTGCGCCCAATCCGCCAGTAAACAGGCCGTATCCGTATGAAATCTGCAGCACGTCGTCTTTGGTGAGTCCGTAGGCGGTGTAGCAGCGCGATGTGGCTTCAGCCCAGTTCGCAATGTCGTTGCGGGTGTAGCCTACCACAATAGGCTTGCCTGTCGTTCCGCTTGATGCGTGTATTTTCACAATTTCCGATTGAGGTACGCAGAGCAGTCCGAATGGATAGTGGTCGCGCAAATCCTTTTTCGATGTGAATGGCAGTTTTGTGATGTCGTCGATTGACTGAATGTCGGCAGGAACAATGCCAGCCTCTTGCATACGCTCGCGATATGGCAGGCAGTTGTGGTAAACGTGGTCGACAATGCGTTTCAGGCGTTCGCTCTGAAGTTGGCGCATCGACTCGCGGTCCATACATTCAATCTTCTTGTTCCAATATTTCATCTTGTTAGATCAATTTGTTCTGATAAATCGAGCCGTTATTTGTTCATTGCGTAGAATGCCTTGATGTTCAGGTCGACAACTTCCTGGCCCTTTGAGCCAAACAGGTGGTTGATGGCCCATTCGAATTCCTCGTTTTTGATGCCAAGGAATTTCGCTGCGGCGCCAAGCATTACAATATTGTATGACTTAGGGTTGCCCAATTCGTTGGCTATTTTGGTCGCTTCGACAAATATGACATTTTCTGCACTTTTCTTTACTGTGCTGATTACCTCGTTTTCGTCAGGGTAGTTGGGTATGTTCTTGAAAGGCTCGTCTGAAGTCACTATTGCTCCGTTTGGCTTCAGGTAAGGTAGATAGCGCAGCGCCTCAAGTGG
>CALCFP010000082.1 GCA_937900725.1 uncultured Bacteroidota bacterium
GGATTTCCAGCGCTTGCAGATAATAGTCAAGTGCCTGGCTGTATTGTCCGTTACGCCAGTAGTGGCTTCCTAAAAAGTTGAGGCTTACGGCTTTAAGTAGAGGATAGTCGCTGTGGCTTTCAATTTCAATAGCCTTCAGGAACGATTTTTGCGACAGTTCCTGGCGGTTTGTCTCGCGATAAATGTATCCGAGTTGGTTTGCCGAGTTGATGGCAATGTCGTGATAGTCTGATTCAGTGCATTCTTCCACAAGCCTGTTGTATATGTCAATGGCTTTGTCGTACTTGCCTTGTCTAGTTAGCAGGTCGGCTTCTGTCTGTTCGGCTTTGGCCTGTAATTCTTTTAAGCCGCTGCGTTTGGCTACTTTGTCTAAAGTCGATTTTAGTTTCAGTGCTTCATCTATGCTGTCGCTTGCGCATAATAGTTTTATGTTGATTATCACGGCATTGGAAAACAATTCATAATCGCTCATTTCGTCGGCGAGCATTATTGCCTCGTGTATTTGCTTGTTTGCCTGGGCAGGATAGGTGTTGATGTTTGCTTCAGCAAGTTGTATCAGGTATTCGCATTTTATTGATTCGGTGCTGTTTGCAATTTTTTCTGCTAAAATTTCAGTCTTGCTTTGTGCCTGTGCGGCTATTATCGGCAAATAGGAAATCATAGTTGCCAAGAATTTCATTTGCCAATAATTAACAAGTTGATGCTTTTTCATTTTTTCCTTAATGTATGTAAATGTCAGTATTGTTCAGTATGTCAGATTTTTATGCCGAGCACAAGCACATCGTCTATTTGTCGGTATTCGCCTTTCCACTCTTTGAACCGTTTGTCGAGCAGTTCTTTTTGCTGGTCTATTGGGTTTTGGCTTATTTCAAGTAGCAGGTTTTTAAAGTTTTTCATCATCAGTTTGCGTCCGTTCGAACCGCCGAATTGGTCGGCAAAGCCGTCGGAGAACATATACAATGTATCGCCATCCTGAAGTTCCAACTCCTTGTCTGTGAACGGATGTTCTTCAAAAACGTGAATGCCAATAGGCATTCTATCTGGTTCAATGTCAATAATTTCATTTTGACGAATGATGATGAGTGGATTGTTTGCGCCAGCAAATTGCAGTTTTTTGTTTTCAAAATCGATGACGCAAAGAGCGCAGTCCATACCGTCGGATTGCGATGAAATCTTATCTTCTTGATGCAGTGAACTTTTAACTGATTTGCGCATTTTTTCAAGAATATCGGCAGCGCTCTTGAAATTTCCCGTTGAAACAATCTGTTCCAGCAAAGTGGAGCCTAGCATACTCATAAATGCGCCAGGAACGCCGTGTCCAGTGCAATCCACGGCTGTCGCCACGGTAAGGTTGCCAATCTTTTTTATCCAGTAGAAGTCGCCACTTACAATGTCACGCGGATTAAGCATTATGAAGTGTTGTGGCAGCAGTTGGTGGCAAACGTCTTTTGGCGTTAGCATTGCGTTCTGTATACGGCTTGCATACTCGATGCTGTCGGTGATTTTTTCCTTCTGTTCAGCAATTTGGTCGCGTTGTCTGGTTACGTAATCGCGCTGTTGCTCAATTTCTTCGTTTTGTTGGGTAATCTGCCTGTTTTGCAGGTCGAGCATTTCGTTCGCCTTGCGAATGCGTTTGTTTTGCCTTGTCACGACCATCGCGAACGCCATTACAATAATCAGGACTATCGCGCCGAAATAAAGTATTATCCGTTGGCGGCTGTTGCGTTCCTGTTCTTTGACTATCTGTATGTCCTTGTTCTTCAGTTCGCGTTCCTTTTGCTCGGTTTCGTAACTGATTTGCATATCTGCAATTCTCTTAATGCTCTCAATATTCAAGATGCTGTCATTTAGCGTAATGTAACTGTTTATGCAGTTGTAGGCCATACTGAAATTCTTGTTTCCTGCGTAAGTTTTTGATAATGCGCGCAATACGTCGATTTTTAGTTCGCTGTTTTTCAGCGTTTCGGCAATTTCAAGGGCATTGTTTAATAGAGGTAAGGCTTTGTTTGTCAAATTTTTCCCGAGATAAATTTTGGCAAGGTCAAGTTCTGAATATGCAATGCCTGTCTGGTCGCCTATTTTTTGGCGAAGTTTCAGGGCCTGTTCAAATAGTGTGCAGGCCGAATCCGTTTCGTCAAATTTCAGGTACAGGTTGCCAATGTTGTTTATTTGGGATGCTTCGTTAATCTGGTCGCCAAGTTCGCGGTAAATTTTCAGTGCCTGATTATATTCGGCAAGAGCCGAGTCGCGTATGTTCAAGTTTTTGTAAGCCAGTGCCAGATTGGTGTGCGAGCGGGCAATGTACCTTTTGTCGCCAACAGCGTCACGCATCTGAAGAACATTCTTGTAAACGCTCAGCGCTTTCGCATAATTGCCTGATTGATAATGTACACCGCCAATAAGGTTCATCGCTTCCGATTGCAGAAGACGGTTGCTGGTTGACGAGTACAGGTCGAGTGATTTATTGTAATATTCAAGAGCCTTGTCGTAGTTGCCCAAATCTTTGTAAATGAGTCCGATGTTATTCATCGTGGCGGCAATTTTCTCCACATTGCCCGATTTCTCGCGAATATCCAATGCCAGCAGGTAGTTTTCAAGCGATTCCTTATACTTCTTGTTTTGCCAATAAAGCCCGCCAAGATTATTGTAGCCTTCAGCCAGGCTGTTTTGTTCATCAATTGCGACAAGCAAGGCTATCGATTTTTTCAGGTTTGCAAGAGCCGAATCGTACAGGTTTTGATTCTTGTGAAGAGTTGCTATGTTATTGTATGTCAGTGCTATTGCTACCGTGTCTTTTAGTTCGGTGCGAATTTCTAGAGCCTTGTTGTATTGAGTCAGGGCAGAGTCGTACATATTTCGCGACAGATACATACTGCCTATCTTGTTTATGGTTGACGCGTATTCTGATTTGTTGTTTGCTTTCAGCCAGTTGGATGCGACTTTCTGGTAGTAGTAGTTTGCGGTGAAGTAGTCGCCTTGACTTTGCTTTACAAGTGCCAGATTGTTCAGAATGCGGGCTTTGTCCTCTGGCGCGCCGTTGTTCCCGCAAACCTCAAGTGCTTGTGTGTAGTAATGTTGAGCAGAATCTAGATTGTTTGTGCGCCAAAATGATGAGCCGATATAGTTGAGCGATTTTGCCTCGTTTGCGATGTCGCCTGTTTCCCGACAGATTTTCAGCGCTTTCTGGTGATATTCAATGGCTTCGGAAATCGCGTTGGCATTTCTTGACAAGTCGCCCAGTTTGTTCAGCAGGGTTATCTGTTCGCTCTTGTCGCTTGTATGCTGCAGTTTCTGTTGTATTTCCTTTATGTCTTGCGCGTTCAGTGCCGATGCAAGCAATGTTAACACGGCAACCATAGTGGTTTTGCCTAAGATGTTGGCAATAC
>CALCFP010000083.1 GCA_937900725.1 uncultured Bacteroidota bacterium
CGCCAAGAACTTTTTCGCCTGTGAGTTGCCAATGTATGTAACCTGCCAAAGTTGTCTGGAACTTGATGTCCTTAACGTGAGCATCGTTGTTTAGGATGCACTGATAAAGGTGCGATATGCTCCAGCGAAGTGGAATGTTGTAGTTGAACAACTTTGACAATTCTGCAGCGGCCGCACCCGTATTGGTATTACGCCAAGTACGGAACGGAACAAGAATTTCATCATTTGCGTTGAATGCCATATAGCCGTGCATCATTGCGCTAATGCCGATAGCGGCCAGTTTTGTGACATCGCAGCCATATTGTTTTTTTACATTCTTGCAAAGGTCTGAATAACAATCCTGGAGACCTGTCCAGATTGCATCGACCGAATATGTCCACAACCCGTCAACGAGTTGATTCTCCCAAGAATGACTGCCTTGGGCAATTGGCTTGTTATTCTCATCTATGAGAACAGCCTTGATACGTGTAGAGCCGAACTCTATTCCAAGGACTGCCTTGCCTGATTCAATAAAATCTTTTGTATTCATTATGTTTATGCTTTAATCGCGCAGGCAACACAGATCCTGGAGACATCAATTATTAAAATAATCTACGGTGTCGGTGTTGTCTGCACGAAAATTTAAAACTGATTTATCATTAAAGAAGTGCCTTGTTCAGCATATAGTAAACTTCGTTGTTTCGAAGTTGCTGCTTGAAGCCACTGATTGTTGTATTCTTATCGATGTTGACATACTCAATGCCAACCATCTCGGCGAAATCTTCCCAATATTCTGCAGTGATGTCGTACGAGAATGCGCTGTGGTGAGTGCCGCCAGCAAGAATCCAAGCACCAGCGCCAATCTCAAATGTAGGCTGCGGAACCCAGAGAGCAGATGCAACAGGAAGTTTTGGCATAGGTTTCGGCTCAATGCACTCGACTTCGCTGGTAATCAACCTGAAACGATTGCCGAGATCGACAACTGTAGCCTTTATGCCTCTGCCTGTCTTTGAAGTAAACACAAGACGTGCTGTCTGCTGCTTGCGGATGCCGATTCCAAGGAAATGGACTTCAAGTTTAGGTTTGTCGGTAGAAATAAGCGGGCAAACTTCAAGCATATGGCTCTGAAGACTCGAAGTGCAGTCGGCAGCAAAGTTAAGGGTGTAGTCCTCAAGGAATGAGCATCCCTTGGCTAGTCCC
>CALCFP010000084.1 GCA_937900725.1 uncultured Bacteroidota bacterium
CACAAATGGCGTCCTTTCATCATCAGAGCCATACCGCGTGGAGGGTATTCGGTGCCAAGTGCCTCTGTAAGCATCTGAACCACGTCATAGACCAGACGTTCCTGAACCTGCAGACGGCGCGAGTAGGCGTCAACCACGCGTGCAATCTTGCTCAGGCCTGTTATGTATCCGTTTGGAATATAGGCGACATGTGCTTTCCCGAAGAAAGGCAGCATGTGGTGCTCGCAGAACGAGAAGACCTCAATATCCTTCACAATCACCATTTGCGAGTATTGCTCCTTGAACATTGCGCTCTGCAGAATGGCTTTTGGGTCTTGATTGTAGCCTTGCGTAAGGTATTGCATCGCCTTGGCGACACGTTCAGGAGTCTTTATTAGTCCTTCGCGGTTTGGGTCTTCGCCCAGATTCGCAATCACTTGCCTGTACAGTCCCGACAGAGCCTCTGTCTGTTTGACATTGTAGTTGTCTTCGCGATTATAGTTGGAGTCTTCCAAATCCTCTATGTCCATATCAATCTTCTCCGTAATATTCAACGTAGTTGTTTTCTGTCTCCACAAGTCTTATTCCATGCAGTTGCGCCCCGTTGGCCTTTATGTCGGCATCAATCTCGTTCCAGATTGCCATGGCGATGTTTTCTGATGAAATGATTTTTCCCTGAAGGAAATCGACCTCGCTGTTCAGGTTGTGGTGGTCTAACTTGTTGATGACTTTGATTTTGATGATGTCGCCCAGATTTTTCATATTCATCACCATGCCAGTCTCGGCGTTCACATTGCCTTTGACGGTGACATAAAGCACGTAGTTGTGTCCGTGCCAGCCCGAATTAGAGCATTTCCCGTAGATTTCCAGATTCTTTTCATCGCTGAAGGCGGGATTGAAAAGCCTGTGGGCACTGCTGAAACATTCGCGACGTGTTATGTAGACCATCATTAAAATCTTATGGGGATTTCTGCAAATTCCCCGATTATTCAAACTCAAAAAGAATGACACTGCTCTTTTGTCAGGTTTTGAATCATTGCCGTCAAAGTCTTTAAGGCAAGATGTTCAAAAACGTTGCAGACATTTTGCAGTACACCTTTTAAACCGCAAAAATAGTAAAAATCCGTTTGCTTTTCATTCGTTGGAATGATGGTGTTGTTGAATATCTTAATTATTGATTCTAAGGGTTTTCTGAAGTTTATATTTGTATGCAAAAAAAAAGCGCATGGCGGAAACCATGCGCTAAAAATGTCTATCTGTAAAATTGTAGATTATACAAGACCTTGGTCAAGCATAGAATCGGCAACCTTGATGAAACCGCCAATGTTTGCACCCTTTACGTAGTTCACATGGCCGTCAGCCTCTGTGCCGTATTTGACGCAAGTTTGGTGAATGTTGATCATGATTTGGTGCAGACGTGCATCGACTTCTTCACGGGTCCATGGCAGACGCTCTGAGTTTTGGGTCATCTCCAAGCCTGATGTTGATACACCGCCGGCGTTAGATGCCTTGCCCGGAGAGTAAAGTATCTTTGCATTTTGGAACACCTCTACAGCCTCGGCGGTAGATGGCATGTTTGCGCCTTCGCACACAACCTTTACGCCGTTTGCTATCAATTGCTTTGCTTCAGCCTCGTTAAGTTCGTTTTGAGTTGCGCATGGCATTGCAACATCGCACTTGATGCCCCATGGACGTTGACCTTCGAAGAATTGAACGCCATATTTTGTAGCGTATTCTGAGATGCGGCCACGACGGACGTTCTTAAGGTTGAAGATGAATTGAAGCTTCTCTTCGTTGATGCCGTCTGGATCGTAGATGAA
>CALCFP010000085.1 GCA_937900725.1 uncultured Bacteroidota bacterium
AAAGGCTATGGCGTTGTCGTACGGTATGGAGTAGTGGACTTTTTGTGGATAATGGCCTAAAGCCCAAATGACAATTGATGCAAATAGAATCACCGTGCCCATTTTGGTAAGGTACTGTGCGCTCTTGTCCCACATATGCGACAGCGTGTTACGCAATGTAGGAATGCGGTAGGGTGGCAGTTCCATTACAAATGGGGCATCGTTGTGCTTGAAAAACACTCGCTTGAAGATTATGGCAACCAAAGCCGCAAGGGCAATGCCTATCATATATATTGAAAGCATTATCAGAGCCTGGTTTGTGCTGAAGAATGCTGATACCAGAAGTATGAACACCGGCAAGCGGGCGCTGCACGACATAAGCGGTACAATCAGCATTGTCAGCAGGCGGTCTTTCTTGTTTTCAAGTGTGCGTGTCGCCATTATTGCCGGGACATTGCATCCAAAACCCATAAGCAATGGTATGAACGATTTTCCGTGCAGGCCAATCTTGTGCATCGCAACGTCCATTATGAAGGCGGCACGTGCCATGTATCCCGTGTCTTCCATTATTGAGATGAACAGGAACAGAATGAGTATGTTGGGCAGAAATACAATTACACCGCCAACTCCGCCGATAATGCCGTCGATAATCATATCGTGAAGGGTTCCTGCCGGTATTATGCCCGAAAGGAAATTGCTCAGCAATGTGACACCGGAATCTATCCAGTCCATTGGATATTTGCCCAATGTGAATGTGGCTTGAAACATCAGCCACATAAAGAATATGAATGTTGGTATGCCCAACCATTTGTTTGTCAATACCTTGTCGATGCGGTAGCCTTTGCCGTTGTCAGGTTCCTTCGAAGGCTTGAATGTTTCCTTGAGTGCGCCTCGAATGAATCCGTAACGTGCGTCGGCGAGCACTGTCTCTGGCAAGTTGCCGTATTCGCGCTCAAGTTCGGCGCGTTCCTTTTCGGCCCATTCAATTATGTGGTTTGCATCGGGGTGAGCGGCAATGTTCTTGATGAAAATCTTGTCGCCTTCAAGCAGTTTCAGTGCCGCAAAGCGTGGGTAGTATTTCTCGTTCAGCAGTTGGTGCTGTTCAATCTCTGATTTGACGACAGCAATGGCCTTTTCAATGTTCTTGCCGTAGTTCACCTGTATTTGGTGGACAAACGGGTCGCGGTCTTCATAAACCTCAATTATCTTGTCGAGAATGCTGTTCAGCCTGGCGCCGTCACGTCCGTTTGTAGGCAGGAATGGTATTCCGAGCATCTTTCCGAGCATATCGTAGTTGAGCACGTCGCCTTTTTTCTCAAGTTCGTCGTACATATTGAGGGCCACCACCATTTTAATGTTCATTGCAATGAGTTGGGTGGTCAGGTAGAGGTTTCTCTCAAGATTCGATGCGTCAATTACATTAAGAATGATGTCGGGGTTTTCTTCAAATATGTGCTTCCTGACATACAGTTCTTCAGGCGTGTATTCCGAGATTGAATAGGTGCCAGGCAGGTCCGTGATGTTTATTGTATAGCCATTGTGTTCTATGCTGGCAAGTTTAGTGTCCACAGTTACGCCGCTGTAGTTGCCAACTTTTTCGTGTCGGCCCGTGGCGTGGTTGAACAGCGAAGTCTTTCCGCAATTTGGGTTCCCTACAAGCGCAATGTTTATGGTTCGGCTTATTTGGGTGGCGTGGCTTCTGAACGGTTCTGAAATGATGTTGTCTTTGTCAAAATTGCCGCCATTGTTGGTTTGTGCATTGCTGTCGGTCACAACCTCAATCAATTCGGCTTCGCTTCGGCGTAGCGAAACGTGGTAGCCAAGCAGTTCGTATTCAATGGGGTCTTTCAGTGGCGCATATTTTACAAGTTTGATGCTGGTCCCAGTAACAAAGCCCATTTCAGTGATGCGCTTGCGGAATGCACCGTGTCCCATCACTTTGGTGATTATGGCAGTCTGTTTGTTTGTAAGTTCCGATAAGCGTTTCTTGTTGTAGTTCTGACCATCCATCTTCATTTCATTTTGCACGCAAAAATATCGGTTTTATGCCATTGTTGGTGATATTATTTATTCACCAACAATGGTGATTTTCAACTTATGGCATAATGTCTTTGACAATAAGGCTTTGCAATCCTAATAGTTTGATATGCTTTTTATTGCACCTGTCTCTGCATCAAATTCTATCGAATGCCTGTTGCTGTTCAAATATTCGGCAGGCAGAGGCACCACAATGCCTTTTTGGGCAATTGCCATATTTTCGGAATATAGGGTTGCGCCGTTGCAGTTGACTGAAACTGAAACTGTTGCTGGTATTCGGTAGTATATTCCGTATTTTATGTTCGATGTTGATTTTGCCGATGTTTCCACCTCTTTTATCGACACTTTTGGAGTGCTTGACAAAGTGCTTGTTTTAAGTGTGATAGGATAGGTGTCGCTGCGTTTTGCATCTTGCTTTTGTGACAATCCTTGTGATTTTGAGAAGTAGCCGATAGTCAGTTGGTCGGATTCACTTAATTGCGAAGGCGATATGCTAATGGTTTGTGTGTAAGTTACTTCCGACTTGTGTCCGACAAATAGCCTTAAGTATTCGTCTTCGGTTGAATTAAGTTCTTCAAGCATTGTTTTCATTGCTTTGCCGTCAACGGCGTTTACCTCGCCAGTAATGCCAGCAGCCAGTTTCAGACGGCGTTTCCTTATTTTGCGGACGAATGCGGCTGCTTCGGCTGCGTTCTCTTCGGCGGTCATTATGGTTATCTTTTGCTTGACTGGCTTTTTTACTTCCAGCGTGTCGTTTTCATCCTCAAGTTCTTCAATCATTATGAATGGTTTCACGCCTAAATCGTAGAAATTGTATGTATCTGTTTCAGGTTCAATGTCATTGTGCTTTTTGGCCTTCTTTGGTTCTTCAATTTTTCCCTTGCAGTTGTATGCCAGTATGGTTCCGTTGCTTGACAGTTGAATGTTGGGCATATTCTCAAATGAACTGAAGTTTATGGCGTAGAACTGGCTTGTGTCTATTTGGCTTGACCTGTCCACTTTGACACTTTCAATCTTGTATGTGGTCTTGTTTTCTGAAATTACGCCAGATGTGATGTTGAGGTATTTTTCGGCATAGTCGGCATAAGGGCCTTTCACTTCAGTGCACTTGCTTATTTTTATTGATACAGACAATGCGTTTTGAGGGAGCGAGTAGAATATCTGTCGGCCGTCAATGTTCAGTGTGCCTTGAACCTGGTTTACGTAAAATCCTGATTCATTTTCTTTTTGAGCGACTGACGTCAGTGTTGAAAGTGCCAGCGTTGAGCACAATATTGTTTTAGAAAAGAGATTCCTGACTTTCATTTTCCTTGATTTTAAGATATGCTTTACCAATGTTTTCTATAATGTTTGATGCAATCAAAAACTCTTCGCCATTTTCCTGTTTAGCAATGTCGCCTGCAAGGCCGTGCAGATAGACGCCTATTATGGCGGCATTTTGTGGCGTGTATTTTTGCGCAAGCAAAGATAGGATAATTCCTGTCAATACATCACCGCTACCGGCGGTGGCCATACCCGGATTGCCCGTGGTGTTGAAGTGAACCTTGCCATTTGGCAACGCTATCGACGTATATGCTCCTTTTAGCACAACAATTATATTGTACTGTCTTGCTATTTCAATCTGTGTCTGAAGACGCTCGTAACCTGTAGCGTGCTTGTGTGTCAGTCGGTCAAATTCGCCAACGTGGGG
>CALCFP010000086.1 GCA_937900725.1 uncultured Bacteroidota bacterium
GTCCCTGCGCCCAATTCGGCCAGTTGCAGGCAACGTCGCATAAAAAATTCGTCGTTCACTTGTCCTTTCATCGCTACTAATTACATTTGTGCTATGGACACAACGATAGCCAATATCAAGGTCGAAATTCGAAACCGTCTCTCAAAAGTCTTCGACTCCCGTGAGTTACAGCAGGTGACGTCAATCTTGCTCGACCAGTTTGGCATTTCGCGCGTTCAGTCCATCGCCTATCCCGATGCAAAAATATCACAAACTGATTATGAACTGCTTGTCGGGTTGCTAAAAAGACTCGAAACGGGGGAGCCGATACAGTATGTTGTAGGAAATGAATGGTTTATGGGATGCAAGTTTCGTGTTTGCCCCGATGTTCTCATTCCGCGTCCCGAAACCGAGGAACTTGTGCAACTTGTGTGCGACAAGTGCAAGGCCGATGCGCCACTCATTCTTGATGTGGGCACGGGGAGCGGTTGCATCGCCGTGTCATTATCGAAGATGATGGCAGGCTCAAAGGTGACGGCTCTCGACGTGTCCGAGCGAGCCATCGATGTGGCCCGCCAGAATGCTATTGAAAACGATGCGATAGTTGACTTTGTCTGCAGGAGCATATTCGACGATGATTTGCCGTTTGCGCCTGCCAGCCTTGACGTGGTGGTGAGCAATCCGCCGTATGTCACCGAGTCTGATAAGTCGCAGATGCATTCAAATGTGCTTGATTTTGAGCCACATTTGGCGCTATTCGTGCCCGATTCCGACCCACTCGTCTTTTATCGGAGAATTGCGCAGTTGTCGGCTGTTTGGCTGAAATCGGGCGGAATGCTTTTCTTTGAAATAAACGAGCGCTTTGGCGAAGCCACCAGGCGGATGCTTGAATCGTTGCAATATGCAAATGTCGAGGTGCATAAGGATTTTTATGGTAAAGATAGAATGGTAAGTGCCTTATGGAAAGTGAAATGACATACGCGGAGGTGTTGGCAAAATGCCAGTTTCTGTCGGCAAGATGCGAGTATTGCATTTACGATATGAAGCAGAAAATGTACCGTTGGGGTGTGCCTGCCGATTTACAGCAGAAGGTTGTCGATTCGCTTGTGGAGGACAAGTTTGTCGATGATTTGCGCTTTGCCACGGCATACGTCAAGGACAAGACCCGCTTCAACCATTGGGGACGTGTCAAGACAACCATAATGTTGCGCCAGAAGCATATTGCGCAAAGTGTGATAAACGAGGCATTTGCCGAATTGCCCGAACAGGACTACCAGCGTGCATTCGAGGTGGAGCGCGACAAGAAACTCAAGCAGTTGCGCACATTGGAACCTTTCCAGCGACGTCAAAAAACGGCTTCATATCTCATCCAGAAAGGCTTTGAACCCGATATGGTATTCAAGGAACTTGATGTCGAAGGTGAGTGATGTCTTTCAGTTGTCTATCTTCTTTATAAACAACAAAAAAGGCACAGCCTAAAGGCGTGCCTTTTTGTGAATTCAAATTAGGTATCGTTATTTCTTTACCAGTCTTACTTCGTAAATTCCGCCGATTTCGGTTCCCATGCTTGTTTGGAACTTGACTCTTACGCTTTTCTTGCCTTTCAGCATCGATGCGGGAATCGGGTATTCTTCAGTCTTGAACTGCGATGTGTTCCAGCGTTTTATGTTATTGACAGTCACAAGTTTCTCGTCGTCGATATATATGTCGAATATCTTCGTGCCCCAATCGTTTACGCCCCAGTATTTCACATATAGCGATAGGTCGGTGCGCGACTGTGTGGCCATATCGTAACTGAAGAATCCGCCGTTGTTCGCGGTGCGGTAGAACACGTTTTGCGTGTTGCCTGTCATCGAGCGTTCGGCTTGCATTGCGTGGTCGGTTTCAGGCTGTTGCTCGCCAGGTGCCACAAAGTCGGTGGAGCGGTTTTTCAAAACAATCTTTTGATGCTCAATTTCCGATAGCGAGTCGATGTACGATTTGTAGCCGTCGCTTGTAAGTGCCAGCCAGTAAATCATATAGCGCGAATCGTGGATGGCGAAGAATGGTTCTAGTTCGCCTTCTATCTTATTCTCTATGTTGATGTTGCCGAATGTGAAGTGCAGAGGTTTCCGTTCGACAGGATTCAGTTTGTCGCCGATGTTTTCCAAATCGTCTTCAATAAGAATAGGAGCCTTGTCGATAGGCAGAAGTTCGCCACCGGCATATTGTCCCCAACGGCCGTCGTCGGCAATCAGGCCAGCCATATCTTCAGTGCCAGTCTTCATTCCGAGCAATATCGGGCCGTGCATAAGTGCAATGTATTGAGGCATATTTGGCATACGCTCGATGCGCGTGTGCATCGGGAATGCAATGTCGATAATGTCGCCCTTCTTTATGCCTTTTATGCTGACGTACGACGAAGGTTCTGCGTCGATGCTCACTGCCTGTCCATTGACGGCAATGCTGAACTCGCCCTTTTTAGCCCAGAATGGGAATCGGATTTGCATATCGATGCTTGATTTGCATTCGGCGACAGTGATTTTTGACGTCTCGGCATACGGGAACCCAGTTTCCTGACGCAGTTTCAGGCCTTTCTCTTTCCAGTTTAGTTCAGATGCCACAAACAGGTTGACAAACAGGTTGCCGTCGTTTTTTGTGTAGATGAACTGATTGTATTTTCCGTGGTTTTCCATACCAGTTCCTACACAGCACCACATTGCCATATTGGGAGCGGAGTATACGCGATAGTGGCGAGGGCGTGCCGATGTGAAATAGACGTATCCGCCGTGGTCAGGGTTTTGTGTCGATAGTATGTGGTTGAACATTGTACGCTCGTAGAAGTCGGCATATTCGGCTTTAGGCTCAACTGCGAATAGGTCTTCGGTCAGTTTCAGCATATTGTACGAGTTGCACGATTCAGGACCGTCAATGTCGTTTACGAAATCGTTGCAGGCTTCTTTCGAAGGGAAGTGCTCTCTGCGTCCGTGCCCGCCAAATGCAAGCGAACGGTTATATACGACAGTGTTCCAGAAATATTCCGATGCCTTTTGATAGTCGGCGTCGCCCGTTAGTTGCGCAATGCGCTCAAAACCTATGGCCTTTGGCACTTGAGTGTTGGCGTGCAGGTTGTCGAGGCTGTCGATCCCTTTTACAAGCGGATTCATTATCTTTTTGTGTGAGAACCGTTTGGCGCAGTACAGATATTTTTCGTCGCGAGTCATATCGTAGGCGTCTGCCAAGACTTCGTTCATTCCGCCATATTCGTTGCCCATCATCTGTTCCATTTGCTCATCGGTGAGGTTGGCGGTGAGGTTAACGCACCAGTCGCAGTATTTCAGGAACATATCGCGGGCATCGGCGTTTCCGCAGTAAACCCACGCATCGCGCAAGCCTGCAAACATCTTGTGAATGTTGTAGAAAGGAGCCCAGGCGCTGCTGTAGACCCGGATGTCCCCCTTCTTGAAATTCGACCAGATGTTGCGGCTGTCCGGCATGCCGCCGACATAGTTCCTGCCCCATTCCGGGTTGTTCGCGTTGTTGGCCTGCCAGCATTCCTTCAATTCGGAAAGCATATATTCCATACGCTCGCGGCACTCAGCATTGCCCTGCGCCGCATACATCGCCATAGCTGAGAGGTAATGGCCTCCTACGTGGCCGTCGAGGCCGTCCCAGTTGGGGTAGCTCGGCTTCCTGGGCTCAAGCCCCGCCTGTTTGCGGTACGGGGCGAGGAGCCTGTCGCAGTCATACTGCAGCAGGACCTCGGCATTGAGGTCCATCGCCTTCTTGAGCGGGCCGTCCAGCAGGGTGACGTCGCTTATGGGAAATTCGTCGGGATAGAGCCTGTCCTGCTCCTTCATATTGATGCTCAATTCCTTT
>CALCFP010000087.1 GCA_937900725.1 uncultured Bacteroidota bacterium
ACTACCTTGCACTTTGCCCGGTTGACAGCGAGAGCGAGGAAGACGAGTATGTCATTCTCAAAGTGACCGAGGACGAGAACGGCGAGGAATTGCTTGTAACAATCGACGATGACGACGAGTTTGACGACGTTGCCGATTATTTCGACGATATGTTCGCCAATGGTCGCGAGGTTAAGATTATGGTTAAGTTGTTTGATGGGGCTAATGTTAATCTAAACGATGAATTCAACTACAACGGAAACACTGACGAATTGGGCGTCCTGATTGAGGATTGGTTCTCTGACAATACTGTAAATGGGCGTTATAGCCTTTCTGACGCTACGGAGAACTTTCAGCGTTACGAGCAGGTCCGCATACCAATGTTCTACGAACGCAACGGCAAGCAGCGCGCTATGGATACCCGCACTTATGTTAATGATTTGAGAAAATTCCTTTCAGATGCTCCGTTCAACCTCGATTCAAAGGTTTATATGCGAGGACTGGGTGAGGCTTGGCTTATTATAGGCGAAAAGTAAATTTATTGGATATGAAATGTTTAATGCTGTTTTTTGCGGTTGTGCTGGCGATTTCATTGCCTTCTGAAGCGCAGAATAGTCAAGGAAAGTCGGATGATGCGTCGCGTATTGCTTTGGCACCTGTTGTCGATGATATTGACATGCCAGTCAACGCAAAGAATATGTTGACGAGCAAGATTCGTCAGATTTGTGTTCTAAACGGTTTGGCAAGCGAAGGTGAGAATCCGATATTTTCCATCAAGGCAAATATAGATGTGTTAAGCAAGGATTTGACAGCAACTGCGCCTCCAATGCATTCCTTGTCGCTGACTATCAATATGTATGTTGTCGATAACACAAACGGCAATGTTTTTAGCCAGACTTCAGTTGACGTAAAGGGCGTCGGACAAAATGAAAGTAAGGCATACGCCAATGCCATCAAGAATCTTGATCCTAAAAAGGGCCAATTCAAGACATTTATTGTCCAGGGGCAAGACAAAATCCTTGAATTCTACAATTCGCAATGCGATTTTGTAATATCACGGGCACAGTCTCTCAAGGCGCAGGGGCGCTGTGACGAGGCGTCTGCTTTGCTGTATTCCGTACCAACTGTCTGCAAGGAATGTTACGATAATTGCATGCAGCTTGCAGGAACTTCAGATGTTGCGAATACTGTTGAGGTTGAGTCCGATACTGTTATTGATCCAACTGAGTGAATATGTTATGGTTGATAAAACAACAGTGTGTCAACTTGTTAGTATGAAGTTTGAGAGTCACGGCATTTGTCGTGACTCTTTTGTTGATATTGGCGGGTTCGTTATTTGTCTTCTACTGGTATATATTTGACGTGATAATTTCTGAGAACCCTTTTTTGCGGCGGTTCCCCGCTTTTATGCATCAAGAATATTTAGGATATCTTCAAAGTGTTCAATTTGGAACATTTTGTCATGGTTGAAATCGTCAATGACTTCGTGTTGCCACATAACCTCATACGGGATGTGAACGCCCCATGCCCCAATGTTGAGTGCTGGCAAAATGTCTGATTTCAGTGAGTTGCCAACCATGAGCAGTTCCGATGCTGTAATGGACATTGTGTCGCAAAGGTCGCGGTATTGCTGTTCCTTCTTGTCGCTTACTATTATGCACTTGTCAAAGTAGGGGAGCAGTTCCGAACGTTGAAGTTTGTGTTCTTGAGTCAGTAGTTCGCCTTTTGTAAGAACTGCAAGACGGTATTTGCCACACGATTTGAGTTTGCTGATGGTTTCCGCTACACCTTTGAGTGGCTTTGCCGATAAGTGAAGCAGTGAACGGCCGAGTTCCACAATTTTAGATATGTCATCGGCTGGCACTCTGCCGTTGCTTACTTTTACGGCATTTTCCACAAGTGAGAGAGTGAAAGCCATGGCGCCGTAGCCATAGTCTTCCATGTTGGCCATTTCAGTCTTGAACAGACTTTCCGATATCGTTTTTTCATCACCGAAAGGTGCAAGGATTTTGCACATTTCTTTTTCAACATTCATGAAGAATGGTTCGTTGTCCCACAATGTGTCGTCAGCGTCGAACGCTATTACTTTAATGTCTTTCAGTAAGTTGGTGTTCATTTGTGGTGAGCGGTATAGTAATATGGGGAAAGATGGTTTGAAAATTAAAAATGGGTTGGAATCTCTTCGTATAGAGATACCAACCCATTTTTATCTATTGTATCACAAATTTACGTATTGTCGAATCGTTGTCGTTGGTAATCTTTATGTAGTAAACGCCCTTAGTCCAGTCGGTTACGTTTATAGTCATAACGTCTGACGTTTGTTCAGATGCAAATATTATTTGCCCTTTTGTGTTGGCAATGAGTATTTTATTGTTTTTTGTGTATTTGCCTTTAAAATCGATGTTTATAATGTTGTCAGTTGGATTTGGATACAACGAGATGTCATTCAATGCAAAATCATCTATGCTTGGATTGACTTTGGTTGTGTCTTGTTTTTCATTTTTCACAATTGTTACATTGCGTGAAGATTGGCATCCATTGCTATTGGTAATGGTTAACGAGTATGTTCCATCGCAGTTGATGTCTATTGAACTGGAAGTTTCACCAGAGTTCCAAAGGTAATCGACGTTTGACAATATGGTTGATGTTGTAAGTGTATATGGATACTCATCAACTTTTATGACATCGCTTTCAAAATCAAAAGCAGTGCTCCCATAAAGTTCTGTAGTAAATGTGGAGGAGTCTTGTAGTTGTCCATCAATGTCAATGTATAATTTTAGAGTGTGCGTACCTGTTGAACTGATATTTAGCAAATCAGCCATGCTATGGTTATAGAGAGCATTTGGTGTGAAGTCAATAGGTAATTGTATCTTGTCTGAAAATGTAGTGTTGTTGTCAATCACACATTTTATTCCTATTGTCTGGTTGCTGGTGATGGTCTTTTGTCCGTTGTTCAAGATTGTGATGTCAATGCTCTCATCTTTATAATCACCGCATTTTGATATTGGATTTTTCATATCTGTAATTGTGATTGTTGATGGAACAAAGTGGACATGAATCGTATCAGATTTTGTGCAGCCATATGAATTGCTTACAGTAACCCAATAATTGCCATCGGTTGCGACATTTATGCTTGATGTTTTTTCTCCAGTATTCCATAGATATGAATTATAGTTCGAACCAGGAGTGAGTGACACGCTAGGATTGAGGGATGAAATGTCATCGCCTAGTGATACTGATGGGTTTCCTATTGTTTTGACATGGAATAAACCTGAGGCTTGATTCCCTGCAATGTCGGCATTTAGTGTGATGCTATATGTTCCAGGTGCCCTGAAATCTGCTTTCTTTTGGAAAGAAACTAAAGTGGAATCATTGGGTTTTAATGTTTTATTGAAAGTATATGTTTCTTTAACGGCAATACTATCAATGGAATAAGAAATGGTTGTCTGACTTCCACTGGCAATAATATCGTTGCCTGTATTCTTTAAATAGAAAGAAATGTCAGATAGTTCCGGACTTTCGCATATAATAGTGTCAATACTGATTTGGGTTATGTCATAATTTGGCTTTATGAACATAATAAATGTAGTGTCGGTTGTTTCACAGTTGTTTGTGTCAGTAGCATGTAAAATGTATGTGCGTGATTCTGAAACAGTCATGGTTTGTCCGTCATGACCGTTCTCATTAATCCATTCGAATTTATTAAATAGAGTACTGGCATCAATGGTGTACAAATTTTCATTATATACCCTTACTGTATCTAAGAATGGTATTGGGTAGGCTCCGATTCTGATATCAGTATTTTTGACATTGTTTGGATCTGCTTCTTGTAGATTGTTGATTGTCAAATTTGAAGTTACGGTGTAATTGCCAAATTCCTGAAAATCGATATTCTGCCCGAAATAAAATGGGTATGGTTCTTCTTTTGTTATGTCATGATTGGTAGTAATGGTTGTGTCTTTTACAACATCGTTTATGGCAAATGCTGCAGTAAAGTTTATTCCTGAAGGGATTATGTCATTGCTGATTACTGATACTTCTCCCCAAACTTCAACGTCTGATGCTATGTTGCAATTGTTTATTGCTCCTTTAGTTATATTAAGGTCAAGGTCATATGTGAAAATTGATATAGTGTCGGAAGTGGCGCATCCATATTCGTTTGTGACTTGAGCCCAATACTTGGCGGTGTTGTTTGCGGTTACCTTAAATGACTCACCTGGAGTCTTGTCATTCCACAGGTAGGTGGCGTAGCCGTTAGGAGCAACTATGGTAAGTGTGTCTGCTTTTGTCGTATATATGTCGTCGCCAAGACTAAATGAATCTGGGTGAGGATATTGGTGTACAACTATGTTCGCTGTATCATTT
>CALCFP010000088.1 GCA_937900725.1 uncultured Bacteroidota bacterium
AATCAAACATGTCAATTGGATTTGAATTCATGATTAACGACGACGATGATGGCAGCAGCCGCGACAACAAAATTGCATGGAACTCAACATCCGACAACGCATGGCAAAGCGCCGCATCATTCGGAACAATCACTATTTTAGGCGAAGTTGACCCTAGCAAGAAGATATCCGGCATCAAAGAATCTTCTGACAACGGAATCGGACTTTACCCGAACCCGGCTAGCAACACACTGAACATCAACGGAATTGACGGCGTTTTCAATTATGAGATTTTCAACATTGCAGGCACATTGCTCACTTCCGGCCTTTCGAATGGCGAAATAGACATAACAACCTTGCCAAAAGGCATTTACACAATCAAAACCATAACCGGCTCTGATTATCGAAACCTGATTTTCATAAAACAGTAAACGATAAA
Source organism: uncultured Bacteroidota bacterium (assembly GCA_937900725.1). Classification (GTDB taxonomy): domain Bacteria; phylum Bacteroidota; class Bacteroidia; order Bacteroidales; family SZUA-534; genus RUG13583. The sequence continues at coordinate 419 of CALCFP010000088.1, forward strand.
TAAAACTAGTTGAAGGCTGTCGGCAACAAAGGCTGACAGCCTTTTTTTTACCTGAAACACAAGAAATTTGACACGATTTATTAAAAATCATTTTGCGCATTCACCGAAATATATTTATTTCGCATCGTTTTAATAACAAGACGACTGAAATGAACAATATGAACAACAGACAGTGGTGGTGGCGCCAATCCGATATTCAAGTGGAGGATTAGCCCATAGGTTTGTTGTAATAAAATATAAAACCCGCAAGCACTCCACTTGCGGGTTTTTTGTTTGGTACGGCCGACTAGGCAAAAAACAGTAAATAACAATTAAAAAATTATAAGAAAATGGAAAAACAAAAACGATTCTTCTTGACAGAGAAGGAAATACCTACACAATGGTACAATATTGTGGCTGACATGAAAAACAAGCCACTCCCAATTCTCAACCCAAAGACAAAAAAGCCTATAACGGTTGACGAATTGTCGCAGATTTTCAACCATGCCTGCTCTGAGCAGGAATTGGACTGCACCAACACTTGGATTGACATTCCGGAGCCTGTCCGCGAGCAATACAAGAACTATCGTTCGACACCGCTGGTTCGTGCATACGGACTTGAAAAGGCTCTCGACACCCCTGCGCATATCTACTTCAAGAATGAGAGCGTAAGTCCAATCGGGTCGCACAAGTTAAACTCGGCATTGGCACAAGCCTACTACTGCAAGCAGGAAGGCATAACCAACATAACAACCGAGACTGGAGCAGGTCAATGGGGCACAGCCTTGTCGTATGCCGCAAAGATATTCGGACTGGAACTGGCCGTATATATGGTAAAGGTAAGCTATCACCAAAAGCCTTATCGTCGCTCAATAATGCAGACGTTTGGCGCACAAGTGATTGCATCGCCAAGTATGAGTACTCGTGCCGGCAAGGACATTCTGACTGCCAACCCTACATATCAAGGAAGTTTGGGTACTGCCATTTCCGAAGCTGTTGAACTGGCTCAACAAACACCCAACTGCAAATATGTGCTAGGCAGTTTCCTAAACCACGTGACTCTGCACCAGACCATTATCGGACTGGAAGCCGAGAAGCAGATGGAAATGGCAGGCGAATATCCCGACATTGTGATAGGATGCTTTGGCGGCGGTTCAAACTTCGGCGGAATAACATTCCCATTCATGCGCCACACAATGCTTGAAGGCAAGAAAACCGAATTCATAGCTGCAGAACCTGCAGCTTGCCCGAAACTGACCCGTGGCGTGTTCCAATACGATTTCGGCGACGAGGCTGGATACACACCGCTTTTGCCTATGTACACCCTGGGCCACACATTCGCTCCTGCACACATCCACGCCGGCGGACTGCGGTTCCACGGTGCCGGCACCATTGTCAGCCAACTGATAAAGGACGGATATATGTACGGTGTCGACATTCCGCAGCTTGAATCGTTCGAGGCGGCAACATTGTTTGCACAAGCCGAGGGCATCATTCCTGCACCTGAATCGGCTCACGCCATTGCATCCGCTATACGCGAGGCAAAGAAATGCAAGGAAGAAGGCAAGCAAAAGACCATCCTGTTCAACCTTTCCGGTCACGGACTGATTGACATGACTGCCTACGACCAATACATCCAAGGCGACTTGAGAAACTACGAATTGCCACAATCAGACATCGACGTGGCAACATCTAGACTTGAACAGATTATCAAGTAAACACAACGCCACTGGCGATATGAAAAAAGTCCAACGGATTCCCGCTGGACTTTTTTTTGTTGATGGGGGCTCGTGACTTTTAACCATCCGTTAACATTTTTTAACCTATCGTTAACCTGTTGATATCCATATACGAACTACTTTTACATCGTCATCAGAAAGAAAAAAAAGACAAAGGTTTTTCTTCATATAATAGATAGTTGCTAAAGCGGACCCCACCGCAATTACAGGCTGGACAACCCAAATGTTCCGGCCTGTTTTTTTTTGCATTTGGCAAACAGATTGTTGCATTTGTAGATACGCATTTTTTGCGTCTCTCCACCACCACATATGGCGATATAAAAAACAAACACGTTACAATCATTCATCCCAGACATCCCGCCAAAACCAGAATCTGCATTTTATCATATTAAACACTTACGGATATAAGTAAATTCAAGAGCGCAGAAGTGTCATTTTTCACGTTTTGTTTTTGTAAATTTACTTGTCGGCTAAAAGGTAGCCGTCACTTTTCTCCTGCTTAACGAGTTCCGACAAGGGGAAAGTCAACTTTTGGAACCCACCAATGGAATATGATGAACAAGATTTCTCTTTTGACGGCAAGCGCCATCTGCATGCTCCTATTGGGTAGTTGCGACGGTGATTCTGATGACGATGTCATTCCCGACATTGATATCAATTTAGGTGTTGATGACAATTCCAAAAACAGCAATGATATTTCTGCAAAACAGGTCGACATGACCGTGTTCGTACCAATCCATCCATCGAGTCTGGAGTATTTCGACTATGTCATCCACTACTATGACAACCGAGGGATCGAAAACAGGGACACCATTCAGAAAACTAGTGGTGGATTATCTGTAGATGACTGGAACTATGTTGACATCGAGATAACTCTTGATGCCAAAAACAAAGACACCATTCAGGGAAGCTATGGTGGAATAGTTGTAGATGAATGGAACTACGCCAATGCTATGGTCGAACCAATCCAAACTTCAGATTTGGAGTATTCCGATTATGTCATTCACTACTATGACAACCGAGGGGTCGAAAACAAAGACACCATTCAGGGAAGCAATGGTGGAATAGTTGTAAATGAATGGAACTATGATGACATCGAGATAACACTTGATGCCGAAAACAAAGACACCATTCAGGGAAGCTATGATGGAACATCTGTAGAAGAATGTGATTATGAAAACAATGCGAGTCTTTGTGCGACGAACGCATCATCAGTAACCGACAACTGTTACATCAAGACCTTCAGCTATGACAATTCATATGTAACCTGCACCGTGACTGTAGAGATGATTCCGAAGAAAGACATCACTACCCAGATGGCATTTTTCTTCTACATTCCCAAACCCTACATTTTCCCGAGCGTTCACACCCCTGCTACATCGCTCATAGGCGAAACGTACGAACACATTATGGAAACCGTTGAATGCATAAGGATAGACTCGATGACTGTCAGTTCATTCCAATCGGCTTATGGCAGGACATTCACGTCACATTGCGGTATATACGACAGTTATGATGGATATGAGATATTCTTCTATTGATTTAGGATGTAGAATTTAGGATGTAGGATTTTGCTTTTTCCTGTTTCAGAAATATTTGTAACATTCTAAAAACTACAGATTTGATTCATCTCAAAAGAAAGTGATTAATCATGTCTTTTGCATAGCACCTTGTCGGCTTCTGAAATAATAAATGCCGCAACCGAAGGATTCAGTTGCGGCATTTTTACTTATAGCAAAGTATCAGCAATGCTTGCGTTCTATCGATACCGAATACATACAGACTACCACAAAGCACAATAGTGGCACGACGTACGAAATGTTGATGTTTGTAGCATCCGACAGCAACCCTTGCAATGGCGTGATGAGCGCACCGCCCAGAATTGCCATTATCAAGCCTGAAGCGCCTATCTTAGCATCCTGGCCCACATTTTCCAATGCGATGCCGTAGATAGTCGGGAACATAAGCGACATGAAGAAACTTATGCCGATAAGTGCCATTATGCAAGGCAGGCCTGTGCCGTTCAATACTACAACCAATGCGCACAATGCAATATCGACAACCGACGCCCACAACAGCAATTTCGACGGACGCAGCCATTTCATGAGCCATGTGAACAGGAACCTCGCTACGCTAAAGCAGATGATGCTTGCCAGATAGAAACTTGCCGAATCGGCTTCATTTATGCCAAACTCGTCCATCACCAGACGTAGTGTAAACGACCGCACGCCTATTTGGGCTCCTACATAGAAGAACTGCGCAATGACGCCAAACACATATTTCCGGTTTTTCAGCAAGCGCGAGAACGAATGCCTTATGCTGTCGCGACTGTCATCACCGCCTTCGGGCATCCTTACGAGAAACATCACAAACATTAT
>CALCFP010000089.1 GCA_937900725.1 uncultured Bacteroidota bacterium
CTACAAACTGGTGGCGCAATTTACCGAAAACAATTCTGGTTTTGTGGCTTTCGGCACGCCAATACAATACATGGTTGACCCCGTATTATCCATTGACGAAGTGCTGAGCAACGCAACCGAACTGACTGGAGCAATGCACACGGCTCAGTTCAAATACGGCAAGGATGCGCATCTTGTCGAGGTTTTCGGCCACCCATATTGGGGCAAAGCCTATAAGGTGTCGTTGGCAAAGGGCGAAACGTTGATAGAGCACTATGACGATTATCATAATTACCTATTATACAATAAGGATGCCGATGGCAAATTCCATATGATTATTCCTGGATCCGATAGCAAGTTCATTTATTCTGCCCCAGCCGACACTGTGCTATATTTTGTATTGATAGTTCCACCAACCGGCGCCAATGTATATGAATTCATGGCAGGTTATGTCTGCAAGCCTGTTGAATCGTTGCTCGATGGTGCAGTTGAAGTTGCTCAGTTGCCTTATACTAAAAGTGGCGTGTTTACCCCCTCAGGCAAAAACACTCAGTTGTATTATTGGCCAGATGATGAGTTTGGCGTAAACTGTGGCGTATATAAACTGAACATTGCCAAGGGAGAATATGTAAATTACGTGTTCGAATGTGAAAATGGCAGATATTTAATATTCAGCAAGGTGGATGGCGAATGTGTAATAGTGGATGAATTCTATGACGGAACAAGACTTGGCGGATATGGTCAGGACACCACCTTCTATGTGGCTAATTTTGTTAGTGATCAAGTATCTCCATATAAAGTCACTATAAATAATGATACGGCTGTCACGCTTACCGAGTTGTTCGATGCCGCAACTGAGATTGGCAGTGTTCCGTTCTACGCCGAAGGCAATTCAGCCCAAAACTCTACGCTTACTAACATTGAGGAATATTGGGACGAAGATCGCTTCACCTACGCCAATGCCTACAAGGTGAAACTAAAGGCTGGCGAAATGGTGCATATCGATTACTCGTCAACCGAGAATGCCCTTATGCTTCTCTACAGCAAGAACAGTTCTGGCTCGTATGACCTTATCGATTACAAAAATGATGGCAACAGCGGTTCGTTCTATGGCGAAGGCGAGTTCTACGACTATTCGGCAGAAGCCGACATGGATCTCTACATCTACGTTGCGCCTAACTACGAAAAGACACAAACCGATTGGGTATTCAATGTGGTGAAGGACATGAAAGACATCAAGACACCAGCCATGACACTATTCCAGTTGTTCGATGCCGCAACCGAGATAGGCGACATTCCGTTTTATGAGCAAGGCAATTCAGCCGACAATTCGACACTTGTCAACATTAGGAGGAAGGAGTTTAAATGGAATTGGTTTACCTACGCCAATGCCTACAAGTTGTCGCTGTCGGCTGGCGATAAGGTGTATATTGAATACTCATCAAAAGTTGACGCATATATGCTTCTTTACAGTAAGAATGACATAGGCTCGTATGAATTTATTGATGATATAAACAAAAACAACAGTTACAACCATAATTACGATTCGTTCTACGGCGATGGAGAGTGCTACGAATACATAGCCCAAACCAATATGGAACTATACATTTACGTTGCACCTGATCAACAAAAAATCAAAACCGATTGGGCATTCAATGTAGTGGTAGATAAGAAAGATATCAAGACACCAGACGTACCAACACTATTCCAGTTGTTCGATGCCGCAACCGAGATAGGCAGCCTTCCTTTCTATGCCGAAGGCAATTCCGTCGATAGTTCAACACTTGTCAACATCAAGGAGTATAAAGGAAGTGATTACTTCACCTACGCCAATGCCTACAAACTGTCGCTAAAGGCTGGCGAAAAAGTGCATATCGACTACTCGTCAACCGAGAATGCCCTTATGCTTCTCTACAGCAAGAACAGTTCCGGCTCCTATGAATTAATCTATGAAAAAGATTCATATTTTGGAAACATTGGTTCGTTCTACAGCGATGGAGAGACTTATGACTACCCGGCCTCTACCGATATTGAACTATACATATACGTTGCACCTTATAAGCAAAAAGTCCAAATTGATTGGACTTTCAATGTGGTGAAGGACCAGAACGACATCAAGGAACCAGTCATGACACTATTCCAGTTGTTCGATGCCGCAACCGAGATAGGCATGCTTCCGTTTTATGAGCAAGGTAATTCAGCCGACAATTCGACACTTGTCAACATTAGGGAATACCGTAATGAAAGTTACAAATTTCTTACTTACGCCAATGCCTACAAGTTGAAGCTAAAGGCTGGCGAAAGCGTGCGCATCGACTACTCGTCAGGCGATGATGCCCTTATGCTTCTTTACAGCAAGAATGCTGAGGGTTCGTATGAATTAATAAGGGATTTGTATGATGGCAGTAATTACAATTCCTACTACAACAAAGGGGAATACTGCTATTACACGGCCCCAGCCGATATGGATCTCTACATCTATGTTGCGCCTTATTTCCAAGAGGTCCAGACTTGTTGGACTTTCAATGTGGTGAAGGACCTGAATGACATCAGGACACCAGTCGTAACGCTTACCGAGTTGTTCGATGCTGCAACTGAGATAGGCAGTTTCCCGTTCTATGAGCAAGGCAATTCAGCCGCCAACTCTACGTTCACCAACATTAGGCAATTCCGTGTTGATTATTGGGGCGATGACGGCGATTACTTCACCTACGCCAATGCCTACAAGTTGTCGCTAAAGGCTGGCGAAAAAGGGCGCATCGTCTATTCGTCAACCGAGGATGCACGTATAATTCTCTACAGCAAGGACGGTTTTGGCAAGTATGAATGTATCACTTCAATAGATAAATATACTTCTGACAATTCGTTCTATGGCTGTGGCGAGTTCTACGACTATTCGGCTGAATCCGACACAACCATATACATCTACGTTGCGCCTTACTTCGAATGTGTACAAACCGACTGGATATTCAATGTGGTGAAGTACGATATAAAAGTTCCAAGTGTCAACAACTTGACTCTTGCCGATTTGCTCGACAATGCAACCAAGGTGGACATGAATGCTTTACAAGCCGACGGATATGCAATGTATGCCGGCAAGGCAACCGAACTGTACAACACGTTAGATTACGTTCCTTATGGTAGTAACATGCTAACTACCGCTGTGGCTTACAAGTTTGAAGTGCCAGTCGGTATCAACATCGAATTTGACGGTAATGGCTTTGATTACTATTACTTCCGTAAGACAGCCAACGGATACGAATATTGTGGCAACACGGATTTAGAATACCTGATGCGTAATAGCGCAGGCGATACTCTTTATGTTGCGTCGTTGAATAGTAGCTGTTCAGTATATTATTATCAACATATATTCTCTGTTTATGAAAATGTCACAGAGTTCAAATATCCTGATTTCATATTCGAGCATGAACCGACCAAGGAAGATGTGATGTTGGCATTGTTCGAGAACAATCCATACTTTGTCAATTGTTTCGGCGACACTGTAACTGTCGATATAAATGAATTTGCTGTAAACAATTGCAATATCGATATGAAAGCCCATAAGGTGACATATAATGTCACTTATGAAAATGGCGGTACAAACCCAATCCTTGATGGCTATAATTTCAATGTCTTAAAGATAACGGCAAGGTTTGGTTCCCTATACACGCTAGCAGTCTCTGCTACAGATAATGGCAAGGTAAACAGCGAAGTTTCAGGTACTTACCTAAGCGGACAAAAAGTAGTAGTCAATGCCGTTCCAGATGAGCATTACCACTTTGTAAAATGGAGCAACGGTTCTGTAAAGACAACCGACACAATTACAATTGTTTCTGACGTTACCTTGATAGCCGAGTTTGCGCCACATCAGTATGGCGAATGGGATACAACTTTGGTGGCAATATGCACCGTGGCAGGCTTGCGTACACACACTTGCGCTTGTTGCGAAGTGGAAACTGACACAATTCCTGCTCTTGGCCATAAGGTTGTTACCGACTCAGCCGTAGCCGCTACCTGCACCGTAGCAGGCTTGACAGAAGGCTCACATTGCTCGGTATGCCACGAAATTATCAAGGCACAGCAGGCAATCGCAGCCCTTGGCCACAAGGTTGTTGCTGACTCGGCCGTAGCCGCAACCTATACATCAACCGGCCTGACAGAGGGCTCTCACTGCTCGGTATGCGATAGCATATTTGTAGCGCAACAGGTGATACCAATGTTGGCAAACAAGGTTACAAATGTTGAAGTTACGACATTGCCAGTCAAGACAGCCTACAAGCAGGGCGAGAACCTTGATGTGGCAGGGGGTGTGGTAACCGTATCCTACAGCGACGAGTCAGCACAGACATTCGACATTATAGCCGAAATGGTTAGCGGATTCGACAGCCAGAAACTCGGTGCCCAGCAGTTGATTGTAACAGTCAGTGGCGTAAGCCAGACTGCAACCTTCGAGGTTACAGTGGAGAAGGCCGACGCCATAGACGAGAAACTGTCAGCCGAAGTAGTCATCTACGCCCACCACAACACGATAGTGGTCGAGAACGCCGAATCCGACATCTACGTTTACGATGCCACAGGCCGTTGCATCGCGCGTAGAGAGGTTGCGTGCAGCGTCTTAATTGCAATGCCACGTGAAGGTATCTACATTGTCCGCACAGGCGACAAGACGCAACGCGTGTTTGTGAAATGATTTGTTTCGCACAGATGACACAGATTTGATTATGTCGAAAATCGATGAAATGTTGGGACGCGTCGCCCGCGTCCGATAATAGACACAAAAGGGTTGCGACGAAAGCCGCAACCCTTTTTATTTGTCATTTGTCCAACGTCCAACGTCTAATGTCTTTTGCCTTATCCCTTATGCCTTCTACCTTCAATTTCACATTTGTAATTTGCGGACGTATTGCCCGGGTCCGATATCCGCATTTCAGAAATATGTTTTTTTTGCGCATAGTTTTTCCCGCCAGAGAACAGATTTATGTAGCAATTTTATGCCAGTGCTTATTTTCTACTTTCTTCGGTAAGGAGCAACACTATTTTCCCAACTCCAATTCAACAAATATGGTCAATCCACCGCCAGAAGTTTCGTAAGCGTCAACCGAGCCACCATATTGCAGAGCTATGTTCTTGACAATTGCCAACCCGAGTCCGGTGCCGCCGAGCCTGCGGGAGCGACCTTTGTCAATACGGTAGAAACGCTCAAAAATGTGAGGAAGATGTTCGTACGGAATGCCTACGCCGTTGTCGATGAAGTAAAACTGGCATTTGTCTTTTGTAAGTTCTGCCTGCACTTCAAAATAAGTGGCTTCGGTGGCGTACGTAACGGTGTTGTTGAAAATGTTGAGAAAGAGCGAATAAATGAGCGACGGGTCGCCATGCATGGGAATGTTGCTTGGAATGTTCATCTTGAGACGTATGTTCCGTTCGCGGAACTGTGCCGCTGTCTCTTCCTCAACCTGTCGTAGGATGAGCGCCGCGTCAACCGATGTGCTTGGCCGTTCCATATGCACCTCATCAAGTCGCGACAGTGTTCCCATGTCGGCCAGCAGACGGCTCATCCGCTGACTCTGCCTGTAGCATCGTTCCACAAACTCGTTGCGCTTGTCGTCAGGCAGTGACGGGTTGTTGAAAAGTGTTTCCAGATACCCTTCAATGGTGGCTGCAGGTGTTTTCAATTCGTGAGCGGCATTCTCGGTAAGCTGACGTTTAATGCGCTGTTTCTCCTGTTCGCTGTGGTTTAGCTTATAGCGGAAAAACAACATGATGCCAATAATGGTGAAGATGCCGACAGTGTAATAGAAGAAAGTGTAGGCGCGTTCAAGCGACGAGGGGAGTTCTGCCGAGTACATCACAGACGAACGTATTATTGTGTCGCCAAAACGTGTGGCCGAGTAAAAGTATTTTTCGTTAGTTGTCTCTGATGTTCGTTTAATGTCATACCCGCTACCATTTTGCATTGCACTTTTAACCTCCTCGCGATACAGATGATTGCCCATCTTCTCCACATCGTCTTCTTTCGTGTCTGAAAGGACGTTGCCAAGAGTGTCGATAATTGTCACACGAATCGAGCTGTCGCCAGAGCCTTCTGTGTAAAAACGGTAGTTGTTCAGTTGCAGTTGCGAGTGCAGAATGTCGATGCGGAATGCATGCCCATGCTGATACTCATAGAAGCCGAGGTAAAGAGTGAGCACGACTGCAAGACTTGTGGCAATCAGGAAAAAATTATTTTCGAATCCTTTTTTCATTATTCACCAAACATATATCCGTAGCCGAATTTAGTACGTAGCAATTCCCCGTAGCGGCCTATTTTTTTCCGGATACGGGTAACGTTGACATCTACCGTGCGATCCAACACAACGGTGTCGCCGGGCCATACAGTCTGCAGAATGCTCTCACGTGACAACACCTGCCCGTGCTTTGAAATCAGCAATGCCAGAAGTTCGAATTCAAGTTTTGTGAACGTAACGTTATCGCCATCGACCGTACATTCCTTGCGGTCGGTATTCATCACAATTCCCTCGTAGCTGATTATGTGTTCCTGCGTGCATTCGGCCGATGTACGGCGAAGCACGGCTTTAACGCGTGCCTTTACTTCGCTTATACGGAACGGCTTGCAGATGTAGTCGTCGCTGCCGAGCGCAAATCCTTGGAGCATATCGTCTTCCATGGTTTTTGCGGTGCAAAAGACAATAGGAATGTTTGCCGTGCGCTTGTCCGATTTCAGCTCGGAGGCCCATTCAAATCCCGACTTTGGAGTCATCATCACGTCAAGCAATATGAGGTCGGGCAAAGGCTCTGACAGTGCTATGGGAGCTTCGGCCGTCTGCACATTGTATCCTTCCATTTCGAGATTGAAGCGAAGTATCTCGCAAATGTCAGGTTCATCATCTACTATCAGTATTTTCTTGTTTTCCATTTCAGATACATAAATACATATTTATGTCGAAAAAAAAAAACTCGCGAAATGCATGTAGGCAAGTTTCGCAAAATTGTGACAGATTGTGAATCTGGCGAACCTATATTCTCGACTGCCGTGCCTTGCTCTGTACGACGTTTAGAACGTAGTCGCCAAGTTTTTCAAGTCCGTTGATAAAATCGATAAAGAAAGCGCCGAGTTTGTAGTCGTAGAGTCCTGCCGACAGATTCTGCAGGTTTTCGTTTCGGAGAGTTGTGCGCAAATCATTTATCTCATTTTCAGTATTGTAGCTACGGGTTATGTCGTGACCTTCGCCTTCGGGTTGCTGCAATGTTTCGGTCATCAGTTCAAGTGCGTCGCTCACAAGTTGCTCCATTTGAGCAATTTGCTTGAGTTGTTCTGCCGTGAAGTCAACGGCACTGTTTTCACGCTTCCGCGACAGCGTGCGTGCCAGCGAGAAACAGCAGTCGCCAATCGACTCCAGGTCGTCAACCTCGCGGAGCATGCGCTGCACCTGGCGTTTTGCGTCATCGGAAAGATGTCCGTCGCTGACTTGCTGCAGATAGTGGGCTATCTCGTACTCCATGTTGTCGGTTATGCCTTCGTATTTTTTCACCTTGCCGTATATATCCTTGAACTCGTCGTCGCGCTTTGCGCCGTGCATCATGCGAACGTAGTTGAACGATTTTTGGCACCGTTCGGCAAAATGCACAATCTCTTTACGTGCCTGAAGCATTGACAGTTCGGCCGTTGAAAACAAGCCACCCGTTATGAATTTCAAGCCTTTGCTCTCGACATCTTCCTTCATTGGAAGCATACGACATACTATTTGTTCTATCTGCTTGACAAAACCTATGAGCAGCAATGTGTTGAATACGTTAAAGGCTGTGTGGAACATCGATAGCTTGTAAAGGTCGCTATTGTCGGAGCCCGATACGTTTTCCACAAACCAGCTGACGGCATTGCAGAATGGATAGAATATGAGCAGCACCACTACTACACCGAACACGTTGAACAGCATGTGCGCCAATTCCGCCCTTCGGGCCTGGGTGCCTGCCGTCATTGATGCCATCAGGGCGGTTATTGTTGTGCCGATGTTCTGGCCCATTGCAAGTGCGGCGGCCTGTTCAAATCCGAATCCAGGAATCTGCATGTCAAACAGCATCAAGGTTATGGCCATTGTTGCGGCCGATGCCTGAACCAGCATGGTGACAATGGTACCTACAAAAACAAACAGTATGATGGTCAGGAAACCTCCGTCGGCCAGGCCTGCAAGCATTCTTGCAGTCATTGACCCAATGTCAAGGTCAGTCGCGGCCTTCTGCAGGAAGCTCAGTCCCATGAAAAGAAACGCAAATCCAAAGATGAATTCTCCAATGGATTTGCGTTTGTTCTGTTTGCTGAAGATAAGTGGAATACCAAAGGCCAGAAGTGGCAATGCAAGTGCTGCAATGTTTACTTTGAAGCCTATGGCCGATATTATCCAGGCTGTGACGGTTGTTCCAATGTTGGCACCCATGATAACGCCTATTGACTGTGCCAGGTTCATCAGCCCCGCATTTACGAATGATACAACCATGACCGTGGTTGCTGATGATGACTGGATGAGTGCTGTAACCAGAATACCGGTCATTACGCCCATGAATCGGTTTTTTGTCATTGCTGCCAGTGTACTGCGCAGGCGGTCACCGGCAAATTTTTCAAGTCCCTCACTCATTGTCTTCATTCCATAGAGGAAGAGTCCAAGAGAACCGGCCAGGGACAGGAAGTTCAGGATTATGTCCATTATAGTCTGTTTGTTTTAAACCGTTGCAAAGATGTTGCAAAGATGTTACAGACTTGTTACAGATGAACAGATATACGGCAGGAGGCGTAAAAAATTGGTTTGTGTAACCGTATTGAAACATTTTTGAAAACAATATGAAACAGCCCCGATGGACTTTTGCTGCCGTAAATACATAAAAATATGGATAAGGAAAAAGCAATCAAAATTCAGCGGTATTACAACTGTTTCCGCCTGGCAGTGGCAATTCTGGTTATAGGTTTAATGGTCTATCTTACACTTTGAAAATATGAATACGGTATTTCTGGGTATAGTAATATTCCTTTGTGTGCTGGCAGTCTTTGACCTTGTGGTAGGTGTCAGCAACGATGCAGTCAACTTTCTGAATTCCGCCATAGGTGCCAAGGTGGCCAAGTTCCGCACGATAGTAGTGATTGCAGCTATTGGTGTGTTTGCCGGAGCTGCCATGAGTAACGGTATGATGGAC
>CALCFP010000090.1 GCA_937900725.1 uncultured Bacteroidota bacterium
CATCTACACCATTTTTTACGTTGCATTTTTTCATCAAAACCACTTTGCGACAGTTATTTAGCAACTCGCCTTGCACCAAGGCTATGTTAAGTTGCATACTCGTAAGTTGACTGACAATAGTCACCATTGGAAAATTGTAGAAATGCTGACGTTCCCAATCTCTATTATAGCGACGCTTATTGAGTTTTAACACTTCCGTACCAAGATTTGAGTCTACAAAATCGACAAGCCATGGGTCGTTTTCACTAATCAGGCTCGACATTTCAAGATGATATTGATCAATTCGTTGATGTAGTTCATAAGCATTTCGGTGCTTGCGCCCCAACATGAACTTGCGTACTGAGTTAATCTCGACATTAGACTGGATTGGCACCAGATTGTCAAGCATTGTAGTGTCGTTTATCAGTTTCTTGCCTGCAACATAAACCATCAACGCCTGCTTCAAACTATCAATATACTGTACCAACTCGTCGCCCTTGTTCATCACCTCAACGGCTTCTTGTCTGACTTGCGACAATGTCGAATCATCGGCACACAGACGTTTCAAGTCGAGATACACATGAATGTTATTGTTGACCAAAGACTCCAACTTGATGTTATCCTCCTCATTGGAAATAGTGAACGAACGCAACACCGGCCTATGAACCATGCTGGTTAGCATTCCAATAACAATAAACACGCTGAAAAGCACTATCGGGAACCAAGAGTCGATGCTCGTCTCATAAAAGCGCCTCGACATAAACAGCATAAGCAACACGGTGAGCAACAGAAACGAACCGCCGACATAGATAAGCACCATGCTTCCTCCCCAACTAACCATGAAGAATGTGACTCCCATAAGAAAAATGAAAAATCCCAAAATGCTCAAGACTATTATCAAGCCTATGCGATTTTCCTGATGTTCCTTGAAAATCACGATGAAAAGCGGTATCAAATACCCTAAATTGAACGTAAAAAAGCCTACCAGAAACAAAACCTTACCTGCCACAAAGTCAAGATTCATAAAAATTGCACCGAGCAAAAGAATCAACGACGACAGGTACCCCCATATCAAAACATTGTTTTTCATTGCAGTAATATTTCAAACGATGCTAAAATAAAGCAAATTCTGTGCCCATATATAAAAAACTGCAAATTGATTTAGTAAAAACATTGAAACAATGTATATTTGAAAATGTATTTAAATGATACACCATTGATAATATAACGTAAATCATATTGTATGAACGCTGTTCTTGTTTTTGCGATAATCGTCTTAATCGGCATCATTCCATTGGGATTGTTATTTCTTCGACTGGTATACAAAAATACCATTGTATTCAAAGTGGCGACACTGGTGCTGATGTCGTCGATGTTTTGTTCAATCATCGCCTATGCAGTAGGTTGCTATGGATTTAAAGTGTTATTTTTAGCAATTCCGCTGTTCTTGCTGACATTGTGGCTGGGCAATTTAGTGACGCAAAAAATAATCCAGCGCCCCATTGTGAAATTACGCCAGATGACTGACATGATGGGCGACGGAATATTCGTTGTAGACAACAACGAGACAAAGCATAAACAAGATGAAATAGGCGACATTTACCGTTCATTCAAGAAACTGACAACCAACCTGCACAATACGGCTCTTTTTGCCGATGCCATTGCAAAAGGCAATTTTGAGCACGACTTCAAACTCGCAAGCGAAAAAGACGAATTGGGAAAATCACTGATAAATATGCGAGATGAACTGAAAAGGTCAAAGGCCGCAGAACAGGAACGCACAAAAGAACAGGAAAAGGATGCCTGGGCAGCAAATGGCATTGCCGAATTCAGCGAGTTATTCCGGCAAGAAACGTCGAACCTTGAAATGCTCAGCCGCACATTCATAAGCAAACTGACCGACTACACTGGCGCAATACAAGGTGGTGTATTCATAATCAACGAAGACGAGCCAGAACATGTAAAATACGAACTTCAAGGCGCAGTGGCCTTCAATCGTGTAAAACACGCCGAAAAAGAGTTTGAGATTGGCATTGGTCTTGTCGGTCAATGCGCTTACGAGAAGGCCCCGATCTTCCTAAACAACACTCCCGACAACTATATGGAAATCACTTCCGGCCTAGGCGAGGCAAACCCAAGATTTGCGTTGCTGACACCTGCCATCATGAACGACAAGGTGTTTGCCGTAATAGAATTGGCTTCGTTCAGCAAGATTGAGGACTACAAGATTGATTTCATATCTAAAATCAGCGAGGCATTCGCTTCTACAATTTCTGCAGTGAAAATCAACGCTAGCACAGCAAAACTGCTTGACGAATCGAAAGAAAAAGCCAATATGCTTGAGGAACAATCGGAAATCCTAAAACAAAACATCGAGGAACTTACCGCGACCCAAGAAGAACTCGCCCGCAAGGAAGACGAACTTCAAGAATTGACACGCAAACTGAAAGAAAACGGTATTGAATTTTAATTCATGACTTAAATAAGTATAAACAAAAAAAGGCTGTCGAACGACAGCCTTTTTTGTTTATCCTATTAGACTCATTTCTTGCGTGCCAATGCATCATCAATCAATTTTATGTACAAATCCTTGATTGGCAACCCATAAACAACAGTCTGCTTGGGAATGATAGACTCACGACTCATTCCTGGCACTGTGTTGATTTCCATAAAATAAAACTTGCCTTCCTTCTGTAGATAATCAACACGGACAACACCTGTACAGCCGAGCAAATCATAAATCCTTGAGGTTAGCGATTGGCATTCCCTCATGTCGCTCTCCGACAAACGGGCTGGCGTGATTTCTTCCGACATTCCTGGCGTATATTTTGCCTCCACATCAAAAAACTCATTCTTGCTGACAATTTCGGTTGGAGGGAACACAATGGTTTCCTTATCAGTCTTGAACACACCGCAAGTAAACTCACCGCCTTTTATAAATGGTTCAATTATAACCTCGAAATCTTCTGCAAATGCACGGTCAATGGCTGGCTTTAAATCGGACAATTGTTTGACTTTTGTCACGCCAAAACTTGAACCTCCGTTGTTTGGCTTAACAAACATCGGGTAACCACAACGTTTTTCAATGTCGGCCAATGAAAAACTTTGATTTCGACGAAGCAGTACAGCATCGGCGGTCAAAATTCCATACTCCTTTAAAAACACCTTGCATGCGAACTTGTTGAATGTAAGAGCCGAAACAAAAGCGCTACAGGTTGTATACGGAATATTCATCATATCGAAATACGACTGAAGCATTCCATCTTCGCCTGGCGTACCATGAATGGCCATAAACACTGCGTCAAAGACGATTTTATTACCATCAAGCACAAATGTGAAATCATTTCGGTCAATTGGATACAGGGTTTCGCCAATTTTTGCATTCCAGCCTTCACGAGTCACCAATACAGTATAAACATTGTATTCTGAATTGATAACAGAGGCTATTTGCTCAGCACTGCGTAACGATATCACGCTTTCTTTTGAATATCCTCCGCAAACAATTGCTATTGTCTTCATTTTATATTTTAAATATTTAGTTATTAATAATTTATACAAACAATTCCAAGTCGTAGATTTGAAATGGAAAGATATTTATAACCTTCAATTTTCAAACAAAAAAATTCCATACAATATCAACCACTGAAATTTAATGATAAGGATGCGTTATATCCAATTAAATTCTATTTTTGCCAAACCAAACAATTGCGGGCATAGCTCAGTTGGTAGAGCATCAGCTTCCCAAGCTGAGGGTCACGGGTTCGAATCCCGCTGCCCGCTCCATAAGCAACTCCTTGAAGAGTTGCTTTTTTTGTATATTTGCGTAAAACATCGTTTGACAATGAAGAACACTGTGACGGAAGAAGGCAAGTGGAATGTGCTTTCAAGCGAATATCTGTTCAAGCGCCCGTGGCTGACCGTACGCAAAGAATGTGTAGAGTTGCCAGACGGCAGAAAAAATCCAGAATACTATATTATTGAATATCCCGACTGGGTCAATGTGATTGCCGTTACCGAAGACGGAAATTTTGTAATGGAACGCCAATACCGACACGCATTAGGCAAGACTTGCTACGAAATTCCGTGTGGCGTAATGGAGCCAGGAGAAAATCCTATGGAAGCCGCCAAACGCGAACTGCTGGAAGAAACAGGCTACGGCGAAGGCGAATGGTCTGAATTTATGACCTTGAGCCCCAATCCGAGCACCAATACAAACATAAGCCACACGTTTGTGGCACGAAATGTCAGAAAAATTGCAAGCCAGCATCTTGATGCCACGGAAGACATAAGCGTGCATATTCTCAGCAAGGAAGATTTATTGAATCTGCTCAGAAACGGAGAAATTCTTCAGGCGCTAATGGCCGCGCCATTGTGGAAATTCTTTTACGAGGCAAACAGACGGTCTGAGAATCTAAAGTAGGTATGCTGTCGTAGAAACTCCAATCAAAATTCCTATCTTTGCCTTTCATTTGAAAAGTAAAATGCAATTCAAACTAACAGCCACCGATCCCAAGTCGAATGCCCGTGCAGGACTGATAGCAACCGACCACGGCGTCATACAAACACCTATATTTATGCCAGTCGGCACTGTCGGGTCGGTCAAAGGCATACATCAGCGCGACGTGTCTGACGATATCAAGGCACAAATCATTCTGGGGAACACTTACCATTTGTACCTGCGCCCAGGAATGAAACTGATGAAGGATGCTGGCGGCTTGCACAAGTTTATGCATTGGGACAAACCGATATTGACCGATAGTGGCGGCTTTCAGGTTTTCAGTCTTTCGGCAAACAGGAAACTCACAGAAGAAGGAGCCAAGTTCAGTTCACATATAGACGGATCAAAGCATATTTTTACCCCCGAGAATGTTGTTGAAATAGAGCGCATTATCGGTTCCGACATAATGATGGCTCTTGACGAGTGCCCTCCAGGCGATTGTGACTACAATTATGCAAAAAAATCACTCGACCTGACAATGCGTTGGTTACGCCGTGGAGTTGAGGCATATCGCACAAGCGAACCTTTGTACGGACATTACCAGTCGTATTTCCCGATAGTCCAGGGAGCCGCCTATACCGACTTGCGCCAGCGTGCGGCAACTGAAATTGCCGAACTCAATATGGACGGCAATGCCATCGGCGGCTTGGCTGTAGGCGAACCTACAGAGGTGATGTACCAGATGATAGAGGTTGTAAATGCCATTTTGCCAGCCGACAAGCCTCGCTATTTAATGGGTGTAGGCACACCTGCAAACATATTGGAAGGCATAAGCCGCGGTGTTGATATGTTCGACTGCGTAATGCCGACACGTAACGGGCGCAACGGAATGCTCTTCACAAGTGAAGGCATCATCAACATAAAGAACAAAAAATGGGAAAACGAGTTTACGCCAGTTGACCCGAACGGAACGTCATTTGTCGACACTTATTATACTCGCGCATACCTGCACCACCTGTTTGTGGCACAGGAAATGCTGGGGCTGGAAATTGCCAGTACGCACAATCTGGCATTCTACCTGTGGCTTGTCGGCGAAGCCCGTAAGCATATTGAGGCGGGCGATTTCGCAATTTGGAAATCGCAAATGATTGTAAAAGTAACAAACAGATTGTAGCGTATGGCAAATTCATATATGAAAAAACTGGACCGTTACATTATCCGCAAGTTTTTGGGGACATTTGTCTTCGCGCTGCTCCTGATATTGCTTATTGTGGTCATTTTCGACATATCGGAAAAAATCGACGACTTTTTGACAAAAGATGCTCCATTGAAGGCAATAGTTTTCGACTACTATTTCAATTTCATACCATATTTCGCCAATCTGTTCTCGTCAATGTTCATCTTCATTGCCGTGATTTTCTTCACGTCGAAAATGGCAGGTAACTCTGAAATAATAGCCATCTTGAGCAGTGGTGTAAGTTACAAGCGTTTTTTGTTCCCTTACTTCATATCAGCATTTATATTGGCCATATTTTCATATTTTCTGATAAATTGGGTCATTCCACCTGCCAACGAAAAAAGGCTGGCTTTTGAAGAAAAGTACATCCGGAACAAATACAAAAACAACCAGCACAACATTCACAGGCAGATTCTTCCTGGCGAATTCATCTTCATGGAAAGCTACAACACTTCCTACAATTTGGGATACAAATTCACACTGGAAAAAATTGAAGACGGCGAACTGAAGTCAAAATTGATGACAGACTACCTTCAATGGGATACAACTAAAAACAAATGGGTAGCTAGCAACTGCTACATACGCACATTTGACAATGGTCAGGAATTGGTGAAATTCTATAAAAAACTTGACACCACACTCAACATGTACCCGTCAGAATTTGCCCGACGCACTAATGTGGTGGAAGCAATGAATTACTCCCAACTGAACGAATTCATTGAATCTGAGACACGGAAGGGCGCAGAAAACATAGTTTTATGGAAAATTGAAAAGCACAAACGCTTTGCTTTCTCGTTCTCAACATTTATTCTCACATTGATAGGAGTAACATTGTCATCGCGCAAAACTCGCGGTGGTATAGGGCTTAACATAGGATTAGGCATATTACTGGCTTTCACATACATATTATTTATGCAAGTGTCAAATGTACTTGCAACGAATGCCAATGTGCCGCCATTGATTGCAGTATGGATTCCTAACATCATATATGGCATAATCGGTATTGAGCTTTATATCAAAGCAAAACGATAGTATTCCATAAAAAAAAGATAATGAGTGATGCTTTTTTGAAAAACATTCCACAAGTTTTCTTACATTCGTTAAGCGGAAACGCTCTAAAAATTGAAAAAAAAATAAACTATATAAATGCAAAAGAAATGGGTTCTAAAGGAACAAGTCAAAGCGGCAAAGATTGATGAATTGGCACAAACAATCAATATAAGCAAGCCATTGGCTGGATTACTTTTGCAACGTGGTATAAAAGATTTTGAATCAGCTCGTAAGTTTTTTAGACCAGACTTACAGCAACTCTACGACCCATTCCTTATGAAGGATATGGATAAGGCCGTAGCAAGGCTCGAAAAAGCTATAATTGAGCGTGAAAACGTACTCATTTATGGTGATTACGATGTCGATGGCACTACCGCCGTTGCAATGATGTATGTGTTCCTGAAAAGCAAGTGCCGCAATGTATTTTATTATGTACCAGACCGATATCAAGAGGGGTACGGAATATCATACAAAGGAATAGATTATGCCGCTGAAATGGGCTGCAAACTTATTATCGCCCTAGATTGTGGTATTAAAGCGTTGCCTAAGGTGGCCTATGGCGCCGATAAAGGCATTGAGTTCATCATCTGCGACCACCATGAGCCAGGCGACGAATTGCCCCAAGCCGTTGCCGTACTTGACCCCAAACGCACTGACTGCAATTATCCGTTTAACGAATTGTCAGGTTGTGGCGTTGGCTTCAAGTTAATTCAGGCCTACACGACAAAAAACAAGATTCCATTCTACCAGATAAAGCCGTTCCTCGATTTAGTGGTTGTCAGCATAGCAAGCGACATCGTTCCAATAATCGATGAAAACCGCATATTGGCATATTACGGGCTCAAACAACTCAACACCAATCCGCGTGTAGGGTTGCGCGCCATAATGAAAAAGTCTGGCATCACTCCTCCCCCTATCCGCACAAAAGACGGGCAGTTAATTGACGTGCCTTTTGAGGAAGTAAAGCCCGCAGACGAGCCCGATTTTCGTCCTGTAAAAATCGGTGACATAGTGTTCAAAATCGGTCCCCGTATCAATGCGGCAGGCCGCATGGATTTAGGGCGCTACTCTGTCGACCTACTTGTAGAACGCAACGAGGAAAAGGCAGAGGAAATGGCTTGCAAGATTGAAATGGACAATACAGACCGCAAGACCCACGACCAGAACATCACAAACGAGGCTCTTGCCATCATTGAAAGCAGCGACTGCCTCAAGAAACGCAAATCGACAGTCCTTTACAATCCACTTTGGCACAAAGGCGTAATAGGAATTGTTGCGTCACGACTTATCGACTTCTATTATCGCCCAACGGTAATTTGCACTAAATCAAACGGATTAATAACAGGCTCCGCACGTTCTATTCCAGGATTCAACCTATACGAGGCAATTGAAAAATGCCAAGACCTGCTTGAAAGTTTCGGGGGGCACACCTATGCGGCTGGCCTGACACTAAAGGAAGAGAATTTGGAAACCTTTGCCACCAAATTTGAGGAAGTAGTGGACAAAATGATGACAAAGGATATGATGATTCCGCGCATTGATGTCGACGAAGAAATAAAACTATCGGACATAACGCCAAAATTCTTCAAGTTACTGGAACAATTTGAACCGTTTGGTCCAGGTAATATGGCACCTGTTTTTGTATGCAGAAACCTGATGGACTGCAAAAACTTGCCGACACAAATCGTTGGACAGACTCGCGAACACCTGAAGTTGTCTATGACAGACGAGGCGGGTACGCGTCCGCTACCAGGCATTGCGTTCAAACAAGCCGAACATTTTGACAATATACACAACGGATGCAAGTTCGATGCCTGTTTCTCTGTAGAGTCAAATGTGTTCCGTGGGAAAGAAACTCTGCAATTGAAGGTCCACGATATCAAAATATGCCAATAAAAACTGGCAAGGACTGTATTTATTCAGTTCTCACTGTCAGTTTTTACTGACAACCAGTACTTTTTTGGTATTGTTGTCTATCTTGAACCTGTTATCGGGACGGTAGCCTACTATCCAGGCAATTTTTTCTCCAGACGTAAGTACCAATGCCGATTTCTTTTCGAATACGTTAATCTTGCTGTCGATGAAAAAGTCGCTCAGTTTTTTTGCGCGGTTCATCCCTATCGGGTAGAAGTAGTCGCCGTGTCGCCATTGGCGGATAGTAAGCGGAAATTCCAGTTTGTCAAAGTCGAGGCAGGCGACTGTCGGGCGCTTGTCCAACACAAAATCGGAAACATCAACCACCTTCATTTTTATTCCGATAGATTCAAGGTCTTGTGGCTCTAGTATTTGCATTGGTTCAAAAGTGTCTTGATCACAGGCTTTTATAATAATGCTGTTGCGGTCAATCACCTGCACGGCATACTCCTGTGCAAAGCTGGCTGTCTGGTTACTGTTATCTGTCGCTTTCAGCGTTAAGGAAGCTGTGACTTCAGCCACAGGGATCATCTTCAACCCAACCAGTT
>CALCFP010000091.1 GCA_937900725.1 uncultured Bacteroidota bacterium
GGGCTCAACCGTGCCATTGAACGCGCAATTCAGGTTGCGCCGACAGATTTGGCTGTGTTGGTCACAGGTGAGAGCGGAACAGGCAAGGAGACATTCCCAAAGATAATTCATCAATACAGCGCACGCAAGCACGGCGAATATATTGCCGTCAACTGTGGCGCAATACCGGAAGGCACAATCGACTCTGAACTTTTCGGTCACGAAAAGGGCGCGTTCACTGGCGCGCACGAGGCACGCAAGGGCTATTTCGAGGTCGCCGACAACGGCACAATCTTCCTCGACGAAGTGGCCGAAATGCCTCTTTCGACTCAGGCGCGCCTGTTGCGTGTGCTTGAAAGCGGCGAGTTTATCCGCGTGGGTTCGTCAAAGGTGCAGAAGACAAATGTGCGTGTGGTTGCAGCCACCAATGTGAACGTCTTGCAGGCTGTCGAGAACGGCAAGTTCCGCGAGGATCTCTATTACCGTCTAAACACCGTGCCAATCAAGATTCCGCCATTGCGCGAGCGTGTAGATGACATCTATTTGCTTTTCCGCAAGTTCACTTCCGATTTTGCCGATAAGTTCCAGATGCCTTCATTGACACTCACACCCGATGCACGTGCAATGCTCGAGCGCTTCCGTTGGCCGGGCAACATCCGTCAACTTAAGAACATTACCGAGCAGCTTTCAATTCTCGAGGAGAATAGAACCATTACAGCCGAAACGCTTCACAGATATTTGCCTGAAAGCGAAGAAGCTCATCTGCCAGCATTGTTCGGACAATCTGGAGATCAGGCATTCTCGTCGGAACGCGAAATTCTTTACAAGGTGCTTTTCGACATGAAAAACGACATGAACGATTTGAAAAAACTGGTTCACGACCTTATGGAGCAGAACGGCGACAATCCGCAGCTGTCAAAAGACCACGCACGGATATTGCAGAATATTTATTCCGACCACAAGCCCGCCTATGGCGATGCCGACGGCTCGCCAATGATAATCACGCATCACGGCGAGACGCAGAATTCACATATCCAAGACACCGAAGAGTTCGTGGAAGAGTCGCTCTCGCTTGCCGAGAAAGAGGTGGAAATGATAACAAAGGCCTTGCAGAAGCATAACGGCAAGCGCAAGTACGCCGCCGACGATTTGGGCATCTCAGAACGGACTCTTTACCGTAAGATAAAGGAATATAAGCTTGAATGATATGCGCAAACTATTGATATTCATATTGCCTGTCCTGGCTATTGTTGGCTGCTCGGTCAGTTACTCGTTCACGGGCGCTTCTATTCCGCCTGACGCCAAAACTGTCTTCATTGCCGATTTCGCCAATAGGGCGCAACTCGTCAATCCTACTTTGAGTAACGATTTGACCGAAGCCTTGAAGGACAAGTTCGTGGGCCAGACATCGCTGAAACTTGGCGACGAAGATTCCGACTTGTATTTTGAAGGAACAATAACCGACTATAACACAAAGCCTACCGCAATCAAAAGTGGCGATATAGCATCGCAAAACCGTCTGACAATAACCGTTAAGGTTAAGTTTGTGAACAACAAGGACAAGACGGCGAATTTCGATACCAGTTTTTCGCGTTATGAGGACTATGATAGTACCGAAAGTCTTGATGCTGTTGAAGCACAGTTGGTTGAGTCGATAGTGGAAAGCCTGGTCGACGACATATTCACAAAGTCTGTGGTTAATTGGTAGCCAGTTTTTTTGAAGAAATGGATAAGAACAGATTGCTATCGTATATGCGCAATCCCGAACTTTTGGGCGACCGTGATTTGCCTGAAATCAAGGAGTTGCTTGAGGAGTATCCGTTTTTTCAGTCGGCCCGGATGCTATATGTCAAGAATTTGAGAAACCAGGGCTATTCAAACTACGGAAAAGTCTTGCGCGAAACTGCAGTGCATGTGACTAACCGAACCAAACTTTTTTTCCTGCTCGACAATCGCGTCATCTTGAAAAACGATGACGTGCCAGCGCCCAAAGTGCTGGAAAACGAAATCATTGATTTCGCAAAGCTGTCGCAAATGGCTGGTTTCGAACCTGGCAAGCCGCAAGAAGCGGCTAAGACCAAGAATGCAGATATTGAAAATCTGGTCAGGGGTGAAGTTGCTGTCACTCCATACTTCGAGAATCTGAGCGACAAGTTCGATCTTGATAGTTTCAAGCAGACATTCGGAAAGAAAAACAACACCGAACCTGAAAAAAAACAAACAAAAGAGGAACGTCATGCCAGACTGCTTGATAACTTCAAGGGATTCAGCATCGAGAGGCCAAAACTTGGCGAAAACCAGCAAATGCAAGACAATACGGTTGATTTGTCTATACAAAGTTCAACCGAAAATGCCGATTTAATGTCGGATACTTTGGCACAGATTTACGTGAAATCGGGCGCTTACGAAAAAGCATTGTTTATGTATGAAAAAATGTGTTTGAAATATCCAGAAAAAAACTCTTACTTTGCGACTCGAATTAGAGAAATCAAAGAGTTAATTAATAACAAATAAATATTAAGAAAAATGTTTACAATCGTCACAGTCCTTATCTTCATAGTATGCATATTGATGATACTTATAGTATTGGTACAGAATTCTAAAGGTGGTGGTTTAGCATCTAACTTTAGCAGTGCCAATCAAGTAATGGGTGTTCGCAAGACAACAGATTTCCTTGAAAAGGGAACCTGGACATTGGCTTGCGCTTTGCTTGTGCTTTGCATTTTGGCCGCAGCATTCATTCCTCGCGCTGAGGTTGAAAATGAAGGCAGCATGTTGCAAGAGCAAATTGAAAACGCCGCTGATCCATTTATGCAGCAAAACAATTTCCCTGCAGCAGCACCTGCTACAGAAGAGGCCGCTGAATAAGGACAACTTACAAAGACATACAAAATGCCAACTTGTCATATTGCAGGTTGGCATTTTTTTTATGCTGAATGGCAGTGCGTTATCCCCAATAGACACGTCTGGCGTAATCAAAAGATACGGCAAACGTGACATGTTTGTGTGACATAAGGTGCAAAAATGGCACTAAAAACACATTTTTTCAGTTTGGCACAGATTATGATTGTTCACAACCCGGTTTTTGAAACCAACAAAAAATAAAACATTAACAACATTAAATATCATTTAAAAATGGCACAAGAACTTAAAGGCAAAGTGATACCAGGCAAGGCATTGGTATTGCCAGCATCTGCTGAGACAAAGACAGCAGGCGGAATCTACATCCCTGACACGGCAAAAGACAAACCTACTCAGGGCAAGGTCGTTTTGCTTGGCGCACCTTTGAAAGACGAAACTCCTATCGACGTGAAGGTTGGCGACAACGTAATGTACGGCAAGTATTCTGGCACCGAAGTCGAAATCGACGGCACCAAGTATATGCTCATTTCGACAAAGGACATCATCTACATTTTCTAATCATTAAATTCTACAATCATGGCAAAAGAGATAAAATTCAATGTTGAGGCACGCGACCTCCTGAAAAAAGGTGTCGACCAATTGGCTGACGCTGTTAAGGTGACACTCGGCCCTAAAGGTCGCAATGTAGTAATCGACAAGAAATTCGGCGCACCACAGGTTACCAAGGACGGTGTCACCGTGGCAAAGGAAATAGAGCTGAGCGACGCATATGCAAACATTGGCGCACAAATGGTCAAGGAAGTGGCTTCAAAAACCGCCGACAAGGCTGGTGACGGCACCACTACCGCAACAGTTCTTGCTCAGTCAATCATCAATGTCGGCTTGAAGAACGTAACCGCTGGCGCAAACCCAATGGATTTGAAACGTGGTATCGACAAGGCTGTCGCTGCTGTAGTTGCAAATTTGAAATCATTGTCGCAGGATATCGACGTCAACTCTGAAAAACTTGAGCAGGTTGCAACCATTTCTGCCAACAACGACAAGGAAATTGGCGAACTCATTGCTAACGCAATGAAGAAAGTAGGCAAGGAAGGCGTAATCACCGTCGAGGAGTCAAAGACTGCCGAAACTCACGTCGATGTTGTCGAGGGCATGCAGTTTGACCGTGGCTACATTTCTCCTTATTTTGTCACCAACACTGACAAAATGGAGGCAGAGTTCGACAGCCCATTCATCTTGATTTACGACAAGAAGATTTCTTCAATGAAGGAATTGCTTCCAATACTTGAGCCAGCAGCACAAAGCGGCCGTCCATTGTTGATTATCGCAGAGGATGTTGACGGCGAGGCTTTGGCAACATTGATTGTAAACCGCTTGCGCGCATCTTTGAAGATTGCGGCTGTAAAGGCTCCTGGTTTCGGTGACCGCAGAAAGGAAATGCTTGAAGACATTGCAACTCTTACTGGCGGTATCGTCATTTCTGAAGAGAAGGGCATGAAACTTGAAGACGCAACAATGGATATGCTAGGTCGTTGCGACAAGATAACTATCAGCAAGGAAAACACTACCATTGTCAATGGCTGTGGCGAAAAGGAACTCATTGCTGCTCGTGTTGAGCAAATCCGTGCTCAAATTGAGAAGACCACTTCTGACTATGATAAGGAAAAACTTCACGAACGTCTGGCCAAATTGGCTGGTGGCGTTGCAGTGCTTTATGTTGGTGCTGCATCTGAAGTTGAGATGAAGGAAAAGAAAGACCGTGTTGATGATGCTTTGTGCTCAACCCGTGCGGCTGTTGAGGAAGGCATCGTTCCTGGTGGTGGCGTTGCATATATCCGTAGTCTTGGCGCTCTCAAAAATTTGAAGGGGGATAACGAGGACCATCCGCTTGGCATCAACATTATCAAGCGTGCCATTGAGGAACCTTTGCGCCAAATTGTCAAGAATGCTGGCGGTGAAGGCTCGGTTGTTGTAAACAAGGTTAAGGAAGGCAAAGACGACTTCGGCTACAACGCACGTACCGACAAGTACGAGAAGATGGTTGCCGGTGGTGTTATCGACCCAACCAAAGTGGCTCGTGTCGCTCTTGAAAACGCCGCTTCCATAGCCGGTATGTTCTTGACAACAGAATGTGTGTTGGTTGAGGAAAAGACCGAGACACCAGCCGCCAACCCAATGGCAGGCGGTGGCATGGGCGGAATGATGTAATATCTACACTCATATTTCAAAGAAGAGGCTCGTTAGAGCCTCTTTTTTTGTTTGTGAAGATTCAATTTGAAAATGTAAATATTTATCAAAAACTTACATAAAAGTTTGGAAGTCTGTTTTTTTTTTTTTTGTTTTGGCGCGCAAAAACAAACTGCGCAGAGTTTTTGTAAAACAACAAATTATTTAATTTAAATTTTTACAAAATGAAAAAGAAATTTTTGATTCTGGCTGCCGTGGTAGTCAGCGGTGTGGCTGCTGTTGCGGCTAGCAATGTTAAAAATGCAGCAGCTTCTGTCCCGAGTGAATGTTTAAGCCAAGTTTAGGGAACAACTGAATGGAGTTGGTGCTGTGCACCATGTCAATATAGCAACAAGTGCGCGTGTGATACTCATGGTCACTACACTATTATTTATGATGCTGATAAAGCGTATTGGCGTAACTAAAACTTTTTCTCAAGAGAGAGGGGGGCTTTGTCTCCCTCATTTATTTCTAATAATAGGAATATGAAACTGAAAAATCCCCCCCAATTGGCTGTTGTCGTCTGTATGTTTTTTTTTATAGCTTCATGCCGAAATAAAGATTATAAATTCCCGAAAGCGCCAGAGCAGGTTTTCCTTACAGAGGAAAATATGCCTCCAGTTGAGTATTTTACCTTGGAAAAAGTGGAAATCCCGGAAGATGCGCAAACGAGTAGGTGGCTTTATTTGCATGCGGATACACTATTGTTTACAGTGCAAAATAAAGCCCCAAACCCATTTTTGTTGTCGGTTTACAATCTAATGACCAATGAACTTGTTGCAGGCTATTTCATTAAAGGCAGAGGACCAGGCGAATTGGTATCGGTGCACTGTATATTTCGTAATGACGAGATATTTGTTAATGATGTAACCCAAAAAGTGGCGGTATTGAATATCGATTCAATTGCACGATTATTGTATGAATATAAACCGACAATAATATCTACAGACTGGTATACTGAATATACAAGATACGTCAATGATACATTGATAGGCATAAACGATTTCCATTTTTATGGATTTGGGTATGAACAATTGCCTGAATTTGTGAAGGTTAGTTGCTTAAATGGAGAGATTCCCAAAGAGTGTTTCCCCGAGAAAATGAAAGGAACAGGTCCAATGAATATAAATATGCGAATTTCATATTTCAATGAATACACAAAACAATACGTTGTGGCGTGGAGATCTTTTCCGTACCTGAGTGTATACGATGAAAATTTCAATTTGCAAAAACAATATATTGGACCAGACAACTATATGCCTAATTTGGTAGAATACAACGATGATGGTGTTTTCTTTAACATAGATTCTGTTCGTACTAGATTTTATTTGGATGGTTGTCAGACAGAAAATTACATATTTTTCATTAATGATAGGATTTGTGGTGAAAATTATAGCAGTAAGCCAAAGAATGCTGAAATTTATTGTTTTGACAAATCATTAAACTTGGTTCGTCGGCTTAAGCAGAAAGATCTTCAAACAAAATACTTACTTCTACCTTCTTATTGTGAGAAAACGGGCAATCTGTATTTTCAAGTGTTTGACGAAGACAGTGGTGGTTATTTGCTATATAAATGCGTTTTTGAAAAGTGAAAAGGTTTCTATTCATCTTGCCATTTTTCGTTGCAGTAGCGTGCTCGCAAAAACCCATGCAGGTAGCGGAACAGTTCAACTGCAGGAGTGTCGGCAATGATTCAGTGGAATTCAATGTTGAGTTGCAAGACAGCATAGACTTGCCCAATGAGCGGGTCATTGTGTATTTCTACAACACCGGTTGCTCCATTTGCATTGGCGATTTCTGCACATTCATGCGTGGCATCGACGATTTTGCATTCGATTCATTGATTATAGTTGCTAGTGACACTTATGATTTCATTCAATCTGAGTTCTACCTTAACCAAGGAGGAATGACTTTGCCACCAAACTCGCGCATTGTCTTTGACCCGGAAAACACCATTATGGACAAAATGATGGAAACATACGGGTTTCAAGACATCTTCCTATTGGAGCAGAAGCGTATATTGATGTACTACAACACGCAAGGGTTCTACTATGACGACAAATACGGGTACTGCTTCAAACCGGAGAAATGAATATGCATCGTATTAACATATTTGGAGCAGTCTTGCTGTTTGTTGCAACATCGTGCAATACAAG
This sequence comes from uncultured Bacteroidota bacterium, assembly GCA_937900725.1. Taxonomy (GTDB): domain Bacteria; phylum Bacteroidota; class Bacteroidia; order Bacteroidales; family SZUA-534; genus RUG13583. The sequence goes on from CALCFP010000091.1 coordinate 7,224, forward strand.
TCCCGTAAACAAAAAAGAACTATACAGCAACCTTAACGAGAAGGAATCGCAGGCCGCCGATTTTCTTCTTGAAAACGCCAAGCATTACTACA
>CALCFP010000092.1 GCA_937900725.1 uncultured Bacteroidota bacterium
TTTGTGATTTTTGCCGATAGCCATCCCCATTTTGGATGACCGCGTTGTGGATTGCGGTCATTCATTATCTTTGCTTTATGGTCAAGATTTAATATCTCTTTTACATTGTGAGATAAGACAGAGTCTAAAACCATTGTCCCGCTTTCATCGAATAAACGTGCCTCTATGGTGCAGTTGGGAACAAGAGATAATGCGTCCTCATGAACTTTCAGTTCGGGATGAATGATAAGTTCTGCATTGTGATAATCGGAATCAAGTATTGTCCTTATTCCAAAATCTCTTATCTGCAATTTTGGTGTTGCGTACATTACTACATCACGATGAATGCCCGCGAGTCGCCACATATCCTGGTCTTCGAGATAGGAGCCGTCGCACCAGCGGAATATCTGCATTGCGAACAGGTTCTGCCCCTTGTGTACGTATTTAGTGATGTCGAATTCTGCCGATAGTTTGCTGTCTTCGCTGTAGCCGACAAATTTTCCGTTTATCCATACATATATGTTGGATGTTGCCGATCCGATATGCATTTTTATGTTTTTGCCTTGCCAATTTGCAGGAATCTCAATGCTTTTGCGGTATGTGCCAACGTGGTTTTGGGTAGTGTCGATGTGTGGTGGCTTTGTTTCAAAATAAGTGTTCCAGGCGTATGGCACGTTTGTGTAGAGCGGGTCGCCGTAGCCGTTCAGTTCCCACATGCCGGGTACAGGCATTGTGCCCCATTGGCTGTCGTCGTAGTTGATTTGGTAAAAATCGGTTGGGCGTTGTGATGCGTGTTCAACCCAATTGAATTTCCAGACGCCTTCCAGCGACAGATAGTTTGCCGACTCCTTGAATTTGCCCAGATTGGCATCTTCGGCATTGTTGAAAACCATAAAGTCGGAATGTTGGGTGAGTCGGTTCACCTGGTTGACTTCAGGATTGTTCCATTCGTCCTGTGCTGTAGAAAGCAAAGGCATTACCAAAAGTAATGCCCCTGCACAATGCTTTAGTTTTCGCATAGTTGTTTTAGTTTTTTGTTCCAACAAATATAGAAAACTCTTTTTAAAAGTACAAAATACTTTTGTTGTGGTTTGCAAAAAAATGTATCAGCCGTTCATCGCCGACTGGATGAACCGAAGTTGCTGTTCAAGCATTTCGGTCTTTCGCATATAGTAGCCGTTTCGCTTTGCAGTGGCGATAGGATTGGAATAAATGGCTTCAATTTCCATCTGCCGACGATTGTCGAAATCAAGTTTCATACTAGGGCTGTATGGGGTCATATCGTCGGTCATCTTCAGCATTTTGCTTATGAATTCTGGCTCAATGTCGGCGCCACAAGCCGATGCGCCATCCACAACTTCCTGCATCAGGTCGGTAACCAGTTGGCGTGTGTCCTTTTGCATCATCAATTTGTCGGTAGATGAGTTCATTACGACGGTCAAGCCATTGTAAGGAATGTTCCATACCAACTTGCGCCAACGCATCTCGTTAAGGTCCTGAATTATTGTAAACGGTACTTTGGCCTGCAAGAAGTCGTCTTTCACTTGTTCAAGAATGTCGGGAACCGCGTTTTGGTGAAATCCTACCGAAAGTGCGCCATAATCGGCGTGCCGAATGTGTCCAGTTCCAATTCTCGACGAGCAGATGAATGCCGATGCGCCTGCAATTGGCTGTTTCGGAAATGCGGATGCCAGTTGCGCCTCTAGTCCTAATCCGTTTTGTATCAGCACGATTACTGTGTTGTGATGAAGGATGGACGGAAGAATGTCGGGCAGGATGCTGTTCCGTGTCGATTTGAGAGCCACCAGCACAACGTCGCATTTGGGCATATCGTCTGTCGACTTGTATGCCTTGATTGGATTTATGCAGAAATCGCCAGCCACAGAATCGACTTTCAATCCGTTTTTGGCCACATAATCGTATTCGGTGTTGAAAAGAAAGTGAACGCCCTTCCCTGACAGGGCGAGTCTTCCGCCGTAATATCCGCCAATGGCGCCTGTGCCGACAACTGCATATTTTAGGTTCATATCGTCAATGTGTTAAGGGAACTTCCATAAATTCCCCGAATGCCAAATATTATAAAAATGAAAAAGCCTTGAATTTCGTTTCAAGGCTTTGGTCGGGGTGACCCGACTCGAACGGGCGACCACCTGGTCCCAAACCAGGTGCGCTACCAACTGCGCTACACCCCGAAGGCTTTCCTTTTGAAAAGCGTTGCAAAGGTAGTGCTTTTCCTTGAACTGACCAAATTAATTGACGTATTTTTCACTATCAAAGATAAAAACATGGATTTAATTTCTTCCAGTCTTTTATTTATGTAATTAAATTAGGTGTAATGAAAAAAAAACGTTAACTTTGCAGCCTCAATAAATGGAAAAAGGAAATAATTTAATCATTTTAAAAAGAAATATGAAAAAGTACAATTTTAATGCAGGTCCTTCTATTCTTCCCCGTGAGGTAATAGAAGCAACTGCTGCTGCTTGTCTTGACTTCGAAGGAAGTGGACTTTCTTTGATGGAAATCAGCCATAGAGCGAAGAATTTCCAACCGGTAGTCGATGAAGCTGTCGCTTTGTTTAAGGAACTTTTGAACATTCCTGAGGGTTACAGTGTCATATTCCTTGGTGGTGGCGCCAGTCTGGAATTTTGTATGATTCCCTATAACTTCTTGGAGAAAAAGGCTGCTTACCTGAATACGGGTGTATGGGCAACAAAGGCTGAGAAGGAAGCCAAACTTTTTGGTGAGGTAGTTGAAGTCGCATCCAGCAAGGATCGTAATTTCACATATATTCCCAAGCAGTTTGACATTCCTACGGATGCGGATTATCTGCACATCACCAGCAATAACACGATTTATGGCACGGAGTTAAGGAAAGATTTGGATTCTCCTATTCCTGTTATCGCAGATATGTCATCTGATATTTTCTCTCGTCCTCTTGACGTTAGTAAATATGGAATGATCTACGGTGGTGCTCAGAAGAACCTGTCCATGGCTGGTGTTACTTTTGTTATAGTTAAAGAAGACTTGCTGGGCAAGGTCTCCCGTCCTATTCCTACTATGTTGGATTACCGTACACACGTCAAGAAGGGTTCTATGTTCAACACACCTCCTGTTGTTCCTATTTATTGTGCTTTGCAGAATCTGAAGTGGATCAAGGCTCAAGGTGGTGTCAAAGAGATGGAACGTCGTGCACAACAGCGTGCTGAAATCGTATATTCAGAAATCGACCGCAATAAGCTGTTTGTCGGTACAGCCGAGGAAGATAGCCGTTCACTGATGAACATTACATTCGTTCTGAAGGAGGAATATCAGGAATTGCAAGACGAATTCTTGGCATTTGCTACCGGCAAGGGTATGGTTGGCGTCAAGGGGCATCGTGATGTTGGCGGTTTCCGTGCAAGCTGCTACAATGCCATGAGCATCGAGGGTTGCCAGGCATTGGTTGAATGTATGAAGGAATTTGAAAAACTACATTAATGAAAGTCTTAATTGCAACAGAAAAGCCATTCAGCAAAGTTGCTGTAGATGGTATAAAAGCAGTAACCGATGCTGCTGGATATGAACTTTCTCTTCTAGAGAAATACACCGAGAAGAAACAATTGTTGGATGCTGTAGCTGATGCCGATGCTTTGATTGTACGCAGCGACAAGGTAGATGCTGATGTCTTCAATGCAGCCAAGAATCTGAGGATTGTAGTTCGTGCCGGTGCAGGTTATGACAACATCGATTTGGCAGAAGCAACAGCCCACAAGGTCGTGGCCATGAATACACCTGGTCAGAATGCCAATTCCGTAGCAGAACTTGTTTTCGGCCTGTTGGTATTTGGTGTTCGTAATTTCTTCAATGGTACAAGCGGTACAGAGCTGTTGGGTAAGAAATTAGGTATCCTTGCTTTCGGAAACGTTGGCCGCAACGTTGCACGTGTGGCAAAAGGTTTCGGTATGGAGGTGATGGCATTTGATGCATTCTGCCCAGCAGAGGTCATAGAAGCCGCAGGTGTAAAAGCAGCCAAGAATCAAGATGAACTTTTTGAAACCTGTGATATTGTTTCTCTTCATATTCCTGCTACTCCTGAAACAAAGCAAAGTATTAATGCCGCTTTGGTCGGCAAGATGAAAAAAGGCGGTATTCTGGTAAATACGGCTCGTAAGGAGGTTATTGACGAAGCCAGTTTGCTGCAATTGCTCGAAGAACGTACGGACTTGAAGTATCTGACCGATATCAAGCCCGATATGGATGCTGAATATGCAGAGAAAGCGGCAGGTCGTTATTTTGCCACACCTAAGAAGATGGGTGCACAGACGGCCGAGGCAAATGTTAATGCCGGTATTGCAGCAGCAAATCAGATTGTTGGTTTTCTGAAGGATGGAATTACGAAGTTCCAGGTAAATAAATAAGATATGGCCAAAATAAAACCTTTCAAGGGTATTCGTCCTCCCAAAAATCTGGTGGAACAGGTCGAGAGTCGTCCATACGACGTGCTTAATTCCGAGGAAGCTCGTGCCGAAGCCGGTGACAACGAGATGTCACTCTATCACATCATCAAACCAGAAATCAATTTTCCTGAGGGCACAAGCGAATATGACCCACGTGTCTATGAGAGT
>CALCFP010000093.1 GCA_937900725.1 uncultured Bacteroidota bacterium
CACAAATTTGGCTTGATACTACAGAAACCTTAACAGTAAATGAAATGCTAAAAGCAATTTGTGTAGTATCTGCTAATGATTGCTGTGTAGCAATGGCTGAATTTCTTGCAGGTTCGCAGGAACTATTTGTTGAGCAAATGAATATTAGAGCAAAAGAACTTGGAATGAATGATACTTGTTTTAAAAATTGTCATGGAATTGATGAAGATGGGCATTTAAAAAATAGCGCCATTTTATTGTTTGCCAAGTGTCCACCAAAATTCTATCCTGGTTTTCAATTTCATATTGTTGCGTTTGTTTCGTCGTAAACAGTCTGATTTTAATAAGTTGTCTCATAAGCAGATAAAGGCTACTCATTCTGAATTGCTTATCTACAATTATCGCCGAGACCGGTTTGTGTGCGTGTCAAACGGACGCTCGTTGTTCTCCGGATTGACTCTTGGCCAGTTCGCCTGCCAGTTTGTGGAGAGTGCGATGCTGATGGACCGATTTGCGGAGATGAGCAACGGCAGTGCCGATTTTCCGACACTTATCTGCACTCGTATTGACGGCAAGAAGAATGTCGTGTTGTACGCCCATCCGATAAAACGTTTGGGTAAGGTGCGCTATGTTGATATCATTTTGCGTGAAAACGATGTTGTGCATAATGACATAAAGAAATTGTCGTTGAATGACTTCCGCGCGCTGTTTGATTTGGTTTCAACTGGTTTCGTCCTTTGCGATTCCGATGGCACAATCATTGATGTCAACAAGTCGGCAATGGGCATTTTCGGTATCCCCGACAAGAATGAACTCCTGATGCGCAAACTCAACATATTCAAGGACCCACATTATAAAGGACCTGCCAATATCTCCGAATTTACAAACAACAGCACAGTCTATATCGACAAGTTCGATTTCGGTTCCACTTCGCATTCGGTCTTCTCGCGCAGTGGCGTCAGCACATTAGCCAACCGTTACTACAAACTGGACATCGATGGCCGCAGTTACATAGTGATAATCACCAACGACCTGTCGGTTGATGTTGCCAACGATGTGGTGGCTGCCACCATGTACAATGAGCAGCAGACAATCCTGCAGATGTCGCCGGTCGGCTATGTCATTTTCAACGCCGATGGCAAATATGAATATTCAAACAAGGCCTTCTACGATATCTTGAAAATAGATAACCCGGAGAATTTGCGTCTGGATGATATTTTCGTAGCCTCGATATTCCCTGACACTTTCATTACTGACATCACACTGAATGACGTGTCGGAGTCAATGGTGCATATAGATTTTACTGACAAGGTCCGTTCTGCCTTAGGGTCAACCAAGACAGGAAGCCTCGACTTGAAAGTCGTCTGCCACCGTACCAAACCCTCGAGCATGTCAACCTCTAATTACGTGTTCTGTGTCATAGACATGACCGAGCAGGTTATGCGTGTAAACAAGATTCAGGCGCTTGACCGCGACAAGGAAATGCTGATGCGCACAGGCGGAATTACTGCTTGGACGCAAAACCTCATAACCGGCAAGCGTGAACAACTAAGCGGTGCGAACATATTCCCGGAATTCTCCGACCGGGTTATGTTTGAAAAAATGGTCCATCCATTTGATGCCCAGTTGCTCAGACTGATTGTCAAGTTCTTTAGGCAGGGAATGATGAAAGAGTCCCACAACATGTTGCGTATAAAAAAATCCGTTGACGATACAGATTATTCATACTTCGAACTGTCGATGGTGGTGAAGGAGGAAAACGGCCAGCCTGTAGGCATAGGCTGCATGATGCATGATGTTACAAGCCAGACAATCAGCAAACAGTTGCTCGAACAAAGCCGTATCCGAACCCAACTTACCGTCCAAGACGCCGATCTCGCACAGTTCGACGTGCAGGCCGCAACCAACAACATTTCAATATACCAGAAACAGTTGTTTTTTGCCAATCCAAATTCGTTGACTCTGTCAACGGTTTATGACTTTACGCATCCCGACGACCAACATGTTGTATTTGACATCATTACCAGAATGCGGTCAAAGGAAGATTTCAGTCAGACATTCTTCTTTAGGGTGAAAAAAAGTGTTGACAATGGCGAATGGCGTCCGCTTCAGGTGTACCTGACTCCACTTAAGCGCGATGCGTTCGGAAAGGTAGATGTGTACACCGGAATAGCCCGCGACAATACCAAGTGGGAAAGGATGCTAAAGGAGAAGGACGACAACAACTATCTACTCAACACGTTCATCAATTCTGTGCCTTGCCTGTTCATAATGAAGGATGTAGATGACGACATGCGTTTTGTCAAGGTGAATGACGCTGCCTCCCATTCCGCGGGAATGGTGAGCGAGGATTTTATCGGTCATACCGACAAGGAATTGTTTGAGAAAAAGGATGGGTATGATTATGAAAAAGAAATGGAAACTGACCAACTGACGGTGCAAAACGGATTCTATGAATATGATTTTGAGACGAACATCGCCGGAAAAAAATGTTTTTGGCACACGACAAAGAGAATTGTTACTACCGTGTCCGGACACCGATATCTGCTTATGGTCTCGCTTGAGATAACGCAGATGCACGAAAATATTGAAAAACTGAACTATACAGTCGCCACACTTGAATCGACCAACCAAAAGTTAAAGGCATCGATGAACAAGTTGGATGAGTCCAACCATCTTATCAACACTTTCGTGAACTCAGTGCCTTGCATGTTCTGCATGAAAGATGCCGACAACGATTTTCGCTTTATGATGATAAACGACATGGCCTGCAATTTGTCAGGCAAGAAACGTGACGATGTGATTGGCCGTACTGACAAGGAAGCCTTTGGCGACATTGAGGGGTTCTATCAGCCCGTTGAAACCGAAACCGACCGGGAAACCATGGAACAAGGGTTCTATGAAGGTGATTTCGTGACAACGATGAATGGACAGAAGCGTATCTGGCATACTACAAAAAGAGCTGTCAAAACATTGTCGGGCCATAAGTACGTGCTCATGGTGTCGCTCGATGTCACACAATTGCATGACAACATAGATGGCCTTAACCAGGCTGTCGGCAATCTGGAGCAGATGAACAACAAACTTACTAAATCAATGGCGGAACTTGACGAGGCAAACTTCCTCCTCAATACATTCATCAACTCTGTTCCCTGCCTATTCTGGATGAAGGATGTCGATAACAATCTCCGTTATATACTTGTAAACGAGTCGGCATGCAAGCCTACTGGACTGACTCCAAAAGAGATTGTTGGACATACTGATGCCGAATTGTTTGGCAATACGCCCGGGTTCGACATTGACCGTGAATATCGTTCCGACTTGGATGCGGTAGAGAAAGGTAGTATTTCATACATGGGCGAGTTGACTGATGCTAACGGCAGACGTTTCTTCCATACGGTGAAAACTATCATAAGAACAAAATCGGGGGCTCGATACCTTATTGTGATGCTTTCCGATGTGACTGAACTGCAGGAAAACATTGAAAAGCAGCAAAAGGCCATCAAGGAATCTGAACGTCTCAACGCAATGCTTTACACGTTTATCAACTCTATACCTTGTCAGTTTGTAATGAAGGATATCAGCGACAATTACCGATACAGCCTCGCCAACGACAAGTTCTGCGAAATGGTGGGATTGAGCCGTGAAAGGGTTATTGGCAAGACCGATGTTGAACTGCTGCCAGTTGAAATGTCGCGAAGAATAATGGAATACGACAAACTGGCTGTAGAATACGGCAATTACGATTATGACGACTCCTTCTCGCTTTCGGGTAAAAAGTCGATTTGGCGCACTCAAAAGAAAACGCTTGAATTGGCCGGTAGAAAGTATCTGATTGTCACCTCGCTCGACATTACCAAACAGTATGAAACTCTTGACGAACTTAAAGCCGCCAAGGCAAAGGCTGAAGAGTCGGACAAACTGAAATCGGCATTTCTGGCCAACATGAGCCACGAGATTCGTACGCCGCTGAACGCCATAGTGGGCTTTTCCGAACTGCTGACCACCACCGACGACCCGACACGCAGGGCAAGTTTCTCAAAATATATATCAACAAATAGTGATTTGCTATTGAGCCTTATCAACGACATTCTCGACGTTTCGCGTTTTGAGGCCGGCTATGTGAAATTCAATTTTGAAAAGTTCGATGTGTCGGAATTGTGCCGAATCACCTGCGAGTCGTTCAAGAGCAAACTGAAGTCAAGCATCTCGCTTTCGTATGTCAATGCCGGCGATTCGTGCATTGTCGAGTATGACAAGAAGCGTCTGACACAGGTAATCAACAATTTCTTGACTAACGCCAACAAATACACTACCGAAGGTTTCATCAGGTTGGGCTACTCGGTTGTAAACGACGGTGTAAAGGTATTTGTCGCTGATTCTGGAATGAATAAATTACCCTTAATGCGTAATTTGTCACCTGCTATAAAATTTTTAAATTTTTCATTTTTAGAAAATTATTTTGTACAACATTCTACTATATTTCTATTACTTTGTTGGACAATTAAAAATGCTATTTTGCTTTCAAAATTCAATAAAAAAAAGAGTCGGAATCTTAATATAAAATAATTTAAAAAAGACATTTTCATGTTGCTATAATAGCTAATTTTTTTGAACCAGATCATCATAACTTTCGGCTTTAAAAACTACCAAATTTTAGAAATATAAATTATGTAAATAATGCAGAACTT
>CALCFP010000094.1 GCA_937900725.1 uncultured Bacteroidota bacterium
ATGGGAATTTACCCCAACGGTGATCTTTGTCGAGTTTTGAAGTGTCGAAAGCGTCTGCACGTAATATGAATTGCAAATTGTAGCGGTCGTTATAAGTATATGCTGCACGTCCGAAATATGACAAATTGCGATTCAAACTAGGTTGATTGCCTATGTTTTTAGATGTGTTTGGATTCGTGTTTACCTGACTTACATAGCGATAGTTTTCTTTGTACGACTTCATGATGTTCGCACCATTTGCACTTGCATTAACATTGTCGCTGCTGTTCTCAGTAAATGACATACCAGCCATTGCGCTTACATTATGTACTGTGGCAAAAGTCTTATTAAAGTTTATGAAGTTTTCCCACATATAGTATATGCCTGTGTTCGCATTTGCTGATATGTTGAATCCTTCGCTATTAGCCTTAGAGTTGATATAGTAAGGTTCTCCCCAGTTATGGCTTGTGCTATTTGACAAACGATATCCAAAACGAGTTGTGTAAGTTAACCAATCAAATGGAGTGAAGTCTGCATGTATTGAACCACGAACGGTTACACCGCCATCTGTTTGGAATGATCTGTCGCGCTGTACGAATGGGTTGCCACCGTTTTGGCGAGTGTTGAAGTAGGATGTGGCATAGAATCCTTCTTCATCGCCATAGAAACGATATGTAGTGTCAGATCCATTAGCCATTGCTTCATCGTACTTTTTCTTCATTTCTGGTATGAACTGCTCTGGTGATGTCCAATGTGTAGGTGTCAGAGGGTCCATCATCAAAAGAGTTTGGAATGCTGAACCATAACCTCTTTCTGACAAGCCTTTACTGCTCCATTTCTCAATAGAGGTGTTGTTGCCTACTTTCAACCAGTCTTTGATTTTGTATTCACCATTCAATTGTGCAGTTAAACGCTCATAAACATCTTTATGGCCTTTAACAATACCGTCTTGGTTCAAGTAGTTGACGCTGGCAAAATAGTTGCCTCTTTCGTTACCGCCAGTAACAGACAAAGAGTGTTGCTTTGCCCATGTGTTTTCAAAATATTCGTCCAGCCAATTGGTGTCGGTGTTTTCATCCCAGCCAAATGCATTCTTATTTGTTTGCATATCGGCATCAATGTCTTCTCCCAAGAATCTCATCCATTCAATGAATTCTTTTGCATTAAGCAATTCTGGAACATTGCCAAGGCTTTGAAGTGTCCATTTGCCGTTATAGTTAATGGTACCGCTTCCTTTTGATTTTGAACCGTTCTTAGTTGTGATGAGGACAACACCATTACCTGCTTGAGCACCATATACAGCTGCTGAAGCGGCATCTTTCAAAACCTCCATAGATTCAATCATCGAAGGGTCAAGATACTGAATGTTATCAACAATAAGACCGTCAACAATCAACAATGGGCTCAAGTTGCCATTGCCAGTCTGGTTGGATGATACACCACGTACACGAATTTGTGCACCTTCACCTGGCTTACCGGAATTGGTGATGATTTGAACACCTGCGGCCTTGCCTTGCAAAGCTGCTCCGGCATCTGATGTTGAGCGGTTTTTAAGAGCATCTTCGTTGACAGAAGCAATTGCACCTGTTACGTTGCTTTTCTTTTGAACACCATAACCAACGACAACAACTTCACTCAAACCAATCATGTCTGGTACCAAGTTGACGTTGTAAGGACCATTGCCATTTACGGCTATTTCCTCAGTTGTGTAGCCCATGTAAGAAACTAAAAGTACATCGCCGTCGTTGGCTTTCATGGTGAATTCACCATTGCCTGCAGTTACTGTACCAATTGTAGTTCCTTTGATAACTACGCTTGCTCCCGGAACGGGAAGTTGCGATTCGTCAAGAACTGTACCCTTGATTTCGTGTTGGGCATAAGCTCCGACGGATAGCAGCATCATTGACAGCGCTAACGCTGCGTTTTTCCATAATTGATGCATTTTCATCATACAAAAGTTTTTGTTAATTATTAATAGATATTAGTCGGCTGAAGAATTCGGGTAGAATTACTTCAGTTTTTCTTATGTTTTTTCGGCTTGTTTCAGCCTCTTTATTTGCAGTTGCGAATTTCAACATTGCCTTTTTTATTTCATAGTAAATTTGTTTCAACTTCTTTTCTGCATGTTACATTGCCTTATGCGGTTGTTACATGCTGTATTGCCAAATATTTGTATTTTTTGGTGTATTTTTCTTAAATTTAATTATTTAAACATTGTCACATGTTCTTTCCTTAATTGATGTTCTTTTTTTATTTAGGAAATGTGAATTTTATTTTACAATCTTTATGAAAAAATAGTCAAAACGTCATTTAAAACGTTTGCAATATAGTTGATTTTTTACAAACGTAAAAATTATTTTATGAAGTGTAATTCACTGCTACTGATTCTTTTTTTTGCATTGTCTCCTTTTGTGGGGATCACAAACAACTGCTTGGTGTTTACTTCCGAACATGAGTTGCCTTCCAGTATGGTGAATCATGTTTATCAAGACATGGACGATGTTGTCTGGATTTCAACCGAAGACGGATTGACTCGTTATGATGGTGCCAATTTCATTACTTTCAGGAAAAATGAGCGTGATTCAACTTCGATTCTTAACAATTACGTCAGGTTTACATACGAATCGGGTTCACATGAGTTTTTTATTGGCACTCTTACTGGATTGCAGTTGTACAACAGGGCTGAAAGACGTTTCATTGAGGTGCCACCTTATATTGATGGACATAGGTGTTCATCTGTCAATGTGTCGTGCTTGACGGAATTAAACGATAGTACCATTCTTGTCGGCACTTCCGGACACGGACTGTTTTTGTTTGATGATGCGACGCTTAGTCTTGTGCAAAATGGCGAGATGCTTCCGGGCTGCTATTATATTGAAAAGGTATTGCTTGACGGTTGCGGCAACATATGGATTGTTACTTTGGACAAGGGCGTTTTTTGCCTTAATTCAAGATGTGAAATTGTAGAGCAGTATTCGTTTGGCATTGATGAATCGTGCTTCTCTATTAATCTGGGTGGCGATGGAAATGTGTATTTGGGATCTTCAAAGGGTAGTTTGGTCAAGTATGATTATTCAACACATAAGTTTTCTGCTGTTGTCAATTCAAGTCGGTTTCATAGTGCCATAGTTGATTTGTTTGCTGTTGATAGTGTAAGCATGTTGATAGGGTCTGACGGCGATGGACTGAAGATGCTTAATGTACGTACTGGCATTATGCGTGATTACAATCTTAATTTGCTTGGCTTTAAAAGTCAAAAACTAAAGGTGCATTCCATCTTGAAGGACAACCGTAATAACCTTTGGCTGGGGTGTTTCCAGCAAGGCGTTGTTTTGGAGCCAGCCATTGAAAATGATTTCAGGTATGTTGGAAGTCGTTCGTCTTCGGCAAACAACATCGGGTCTTGCTGTGTCATGTCTGTCAGTTGCGATGATGATGGTATTTGGGTTGGAACGGATAATGATGGTATTTATTTGCTCAATAATGATTGTTCGTTGAAAAAGCATTTTTCCATTGATAATGATCCGGCGTTGGCACCTCGGACTACCCTTTGCTTGTTCCGTGATTCGAGAGGGGGGATGTGGGCTGGTTCATATTTGGAAGGATTGTATAGACTGAATGAGCGTGCAGGACGATTTGAACGCGTTCTCCTGACTAACAGTCCCGATTTTAATCAAGCCACGAGCGTTTACGACATTGTTGAGGACGATAGGCAGAATATATGGATTGCTGTCACTGGCGTCGGCATATATCGCATTAACATAGTCACATTGGAACAGAAACTTTTTCAGGCCATGCCAAGTGGAATTGGCTATTCCCAAACAGCAAACCAGTTGCCCAATGCGTGGGTGAATGCCTTGTTGCTTGATGGCAACAGGCTTTATTTCGGCACGTATGACGGTTTTGGCTGCTTTGATATCGCTAGTGAGGATTTTTCGTCAGTATTCGGAGTGAACAGAATGCTCGCGGGCGAAGTCGTTTATTCTTTGTTTCAAGATGAGGTCGGAAAGATTTGGATTGGAACAGCCAATGGTTTGTTCTGTTTTGATCCTAAAAGTCGAGAGTATGATAAGTACACTGTTGAAAATGGGTTGCCAAGCAATTCGATATCTTCAATTCAGAGTGATGTTGAAGGCAATTTGTGGATTAGTACAAATAACGGACTGTCTTGCTTGATTAGCCAAAGCCCATTTTTTGCCAATTATTATGCATCTGATGGCCTGCAGTGTAATGAGTTCAGCAAGGCCGCATCGAGTGTCAATTCCAAAGGAATGCTGTATTATGGCGGAATGAATGGAATGATATGCTTTAACCCTCAAAAAATCAAGAAACATTATTCCATTCCAGGAATTCGCATTACCGATTTGTATGTCCATAACACGCCTGTCACTAAAAAGACACTATCCGATGGGAAACCGATATTGGATTGCGACATTACAAAGGCAGACAAGGTGTTTTTGTCGTATTCCGACAATTCTTTCAGCATTGAGTTTTCAGCGATGGAATTCGCCAATCCTGAACGTATCGTTTATAGGTATAGCATGGATGGAAATGGCTGGATTAGTTTGCAACCCGGCAACAACAAGGTGTCATTCAATAACGTGAAGCCTGGTGTCCACGAATTTTGTGTGAGAGCTGTCGATGCGAATGCCTTGTCAAGGATAAGGAAGATTTCCATTTGTATTGCTGCACCGTGGTATGCCACGCGAATTGCCTATATGTGCTATGTCTTGGCCTTTTTGCTAGTGCTGTCGTTGACGGTCGTTTATTTGAAGCACAATCATTCAATGCATATGCGTATTTTGGAACACAAGCACGCAGAAGATATCAATGAGGCGAAACTTAAGTTTTTCATCAATATTTCGCATGAAATCCGTACACCAATGTCTTTAATCATTGGCCCTCTGCAGAAATTGATGAGTATAGACACCGACGATGAGCGTCAGCGTACATATAATGTAATATATAGAAATGCCGGTCGCATCCTCAACTTGATTAACCAACTCATGGATTTGCGCAAGATAGACAAGGGGCAGATGCATCTCCATTTTGAAGAAGTTAACATTGCTGACACGGTGAATGATATTTGTGCCAATTTTGAATATCAAGCATCGTTGCAGGACATCTCTCTGGATTTTTCAGCAGTAAACCGAGACATGAAACTGTGGGTCGATTCGGCGTACTTTGACAAGATTGTGGTCAACATATTGTCGAATGCATTCAAATTTACACCCAGAAATGGCGAGATAAAAGTCATATTGTCTGAAGGCGAGGACGAAAAAAAGCCTAAATCGCCATTGTCTCATTATGTACAAATTTATATAGAGGATAGCGGTATAGGAATCAACAATGACGATATCGCCAGAATATTTGAGCGATTTTACCAGTCGGCTGGACGAAATGCGGTTTCCGGTACCGGAATTGGCTTGCATTTGACAAAATCTTTGGTTGAATTGCATCATGGCACCATTATGGCGGCAAATAACGAAAATAAGCCAGGTTGTCATTTCGTGGTGAAATTGCCGGTTGGGTGCGACCATCTGTCTGTAGATGAGTTGAAACCTCTTGAACAGTCCGATGCGTTTGTCGCAGAGAAAAAGGTCGTCGAAGATGCAAGACTGGCTCAGGTTGTGGAGCCTGACATTCTGGATGCAAAAAAAATTCGCTCAAAGACAAAATTCCATGTCCTGCTTGTTGAGGATGACGATGAAATCAGGCAGTATCTTAAGGAGGAACTGTCTGTTGACTTTCATGTTCAGGAGTGCATGAATGGGGCGGAAGCCATGGAATCAATTTTGAAAAACACTCCGGACATAGTCGTCAGTGACGTGATGATGCCAGTCATGGATGGCAGAGAACTTTGCCAAAAAATAAAGCAGAATGTCAATGTCAATTACCTGCCCGTAGTGTTGCTGACATCGCTGACATCTGAAAAGGATAGGATAGATGGCCTTAGTGTGGGAGCCGATGCCTATATAACCAAGCCGTTTAGCGTTGAAGTCCTTCGTTCTACGATTCAAAATATTTTGAAAAACAGGATGATACTGAAGAATAAGTATCAAGGGAATCAGTCACAGGAAAATAATGTCAAGAAACTCGAGATAAGTTCGCCAGATGACAGACTCATGCAACGTGTCATGAAGGTGATAAACGCAAATATCAGCAATCCAGACCTTAGCGTTGAGATGATTGCCAACACAGTGGGTATAAGCAGAGTCCATTTGCACAGGAAACTCAAGGAACTTACAAACCAGTCAACTCGCGACTTTATTCGCAATGTTCGCCTGCAACAGGCCGCCACGTTGTTGTCAGAAAAGCACCATTGCATAGTGGAGGTGGCGACAATAGTCGGATTCTCCAATGCTGCTTATTTCTCTACAGTGTTTAAGGATTTGTATGGAGTCACTCCTAGTGAGTATATGGAGCAACAAAAGAACAACCGGTTGGCCACAGACGAAACTGAAGAAAAACTGCAAAATGAAGTCGAACCATAGTTTTTTCTTAAGTTTTTTGCGATAATTGTATTGATTGTGTGAATATAAATGATATGTATGTAACATGTGCTGATTGATAGTAAGATGATGTCTTTCGATGTTACGTTGTAGTGTAAAAAAAGTAACAAAACGAAGTCGAATTGTAACATTTTCAAAAGACCGTGTTGCTATATTTGAATGGTTGGTTTGATAAAGTTTGCATCTTTGAAGCGTGTATAAAATAGGGGAAAGGGTAGTTTTAGTTCATTTGAAAAACAAAAAATATGGCTGGATGCCGGAAGGCGTCTGGTTTTAGCGACTATAATTTAATAACCAAACTAAATTTTATGATGAGGAGACATCGACTATGGAAATTGGCAGTGGCTATACTGCCAATGTTGTTGCTCTCATTCAGCGTTTTTGCCCAAAAACATCAAGTTACGGGTAAGATTTTGGATGAGGAGCAAATGCCTATTCCGGGTGTTAACGTTGTAATTAAAGGTACAACGGTCGGAACAATTACAGGTGGTGATGGTACTTTCAGTATGCAGGCTGCCGATGGAGAGGTGCTGGTTGTCACCTATATTGGTTACACTCCCGAGGAGGTGACAGTAAAGGGTAACACGCCAATCAACCTTTCTCTTATGCCAGATATGATTGGCTTGAGTGAAGTTGTTGTCGTTGGTTACGGCCAACAGAAAAAAGCTTCGGTTGTGGGCGCCATTGCACAAACAACAGGTGCAACGCTTCAACGTGCGGCTGGTGTTAGTAATATCGGTGCGGCATTGACTGGTAACTTGCCTGGTGTTATTACAACACAGGATACTGGAGAACCTGGCAAAGAGGATGCAAAAATCGTTATCCGTGGAACCAGTTCGTGGAATGGCAGTGAGCCTTTGGTGCTTGTTGATGGTGTTGAACGTTCAATGAATTCTGTCGATATTTCATCTGTGGAGAGCATTTCTGTTTTGAAGGATGCTTCGGCTACTGCAGTTTATGGTGTCAAGGGCGCAAACGGCGTTATCTTGATTAATACCAAGCGCGGTGAAGAGGGTAAGGCTCAAATCAATGCAGGTTTTACAACTACATTAAAGAACGTGTCAAAGTTGCCTAACAAGTACGACTCATACGATGCTTTAGTGGCGCGCAACAAAACTATTGAAAATGAGTTGCCAGTAACTCCAACCGAGTCTTGGACCGACATAACTCCGCAACAGACAATTGATATGTATCGTAACCAAACAACACAGGAACAGAAAGAACGTTATCCGAATGTTGATTGGCAGGAGGAACTGTTTAAGAAAAACGCAATTTCATACAACGCCAACTTGAGCATTAGCGGTGGTACTAAGGTCGTTAGATATTACGGCTCTGCCGACTATGTATATGAGAGCGACTTGATGAAGATTCCTGACAACGGACGTGGATATGAATCAGGCTATGGATATCAGCGTATCAACGCTCGTAGCAATATGGACTTTAATTTGACAAGAACTACAGTTTTCAAGATGAACATTGCCGGTTCATTGGCAATTAAGAAGGCTCCAAGCGAAAACGCCGGTAATCAGTGGGAGGAAGCTCAGCGTTGGTCTGGCGCATACAATATCGCTCCCGATGTTTTCTTGCCTCGTTATTCCGATGGTTCTTGGGGTTATTATCCTAATGACCAAAATAATGCTCGAAATTCAGTAAAGACAACAGCTTTGGCAGGTGTAAAGAAGTCTATGGATAATACCATTAATACAGACTTCGTCTTGGATCAGAAATTGGACTTCCTGTTGAAGGGGTTGGCTGTCAGTGCAAACTTGTCAATGGACAACACTTTTGCTGAATCTGGTCGTGGCATCAATGACTCAGGTTCTAACTCTCAAGAAAAATGGATTGATCCTAATACGGGTGTTGTCTATAAATCAAAGGATATGGACAAGACTTCCGGCTTCGACTTTGTAGAGGACCGTACTTGGAGTACTGGTAATGGTAGTATGGGCAATGTGTTCAGACGTTTGTATTATAAAGCACAGTTGAATTGGGCTCGTGATTTTGGTGGACATAGTGTCACTGCCATGGGATTGTTTTCTCGTAGCAAGCAGTTGAATGGCAATGGCATCCCAAGTTATCGTGAAGACTGGGCATTCCGTGGTACATATAGTTATGCAAACCGTTACTTCTTGGAGTATAACGGTGCTTACAACGGCTCTGAAAAGTTTGCTACTAAAAACCGTTTTGCTTTCTTTAATTCTGGCGCAATTGGCTGGATGATTTCCGAAGAGTCGTTTATGTCTTTCTTCAAGGACAATCATTACATTGACATGTTAAAGGTTCGTGCATCTCTTGGTGAGATTGGTAGCGATAACGCTGGTTCTTTCTTGTATATGGATGAGTGGCAATATGGCGGCAAGGCTCCAATGACACTTGATGGTGGTCAGGAAAGTACCTATACTCAGTATAAGATGACTAAACTAGGTAACCCTGATGTTCACTGGGAAACCGTGCGTAAATTAAACTTGGGTATCGATTATTCGTTATTGTCAGGTTTGCTGGCAGGTAGTGTTGAAATTTTCCGCGATAAGCGATATGACATATTAATTAACGGAAGTGACCGTGCAATACCTTCTTATTTCGGCGTAGATGTGCCTGTAACCAATATGGGTGAGGTGCATGCTAAAGGTTATGAAATTGAGTTGCGTGTCAATAAGCAACTTAATCGTGAAACTCGTTTGTGGGCTAATTTCAGTTTGACTCATAATGAGAATGAAATCATTGACCGTGATGATGCTCCTTTGATGCCAAACTATCAAAAGCAAGAAGGTTATTCTATCAATCAATATAAGTCTTACCTTGATGCAGGTTTCATCAACAATATTGATGAGTTGTACGGTAGCCCTGCATTCGACAGCAAAGACAATTACCGTTTGCCAGGTAGCTACTACATTGTCGATTTCAATGGCGATGGTGTCATTGACAGCAAGGATGAGGCTCCTTACGGATATACAAGTACTCCACAAAATACATATAATGCAACGTTAGGATTTGAATGGAAGGGCTTTAGCTGCTTCGCTCAATTCTATGGCGTACGCAATGTAACCCGTGACGTTGTACTTCAAAGTTTCGGCATGAAGATGAATACAGTGTACGATATGGGTGATGTTTGGACAAAGGACAATCCTAATGCCGATGTTACTCCGTATCGTTGGGCTACAGCGCCTGTTAGTAAGAATGGTGAGCGTTTTACTGAATATGGAACACAATATTTATTCGACGGCGCATATTTCCGTTTGAAGAATGTCGAGTTGGCTTATTCATGGCATGATGGCTGGATTAAAAATATCGGACTTTCATATCTGAAACTGTTTGTCAACGGCAACAACCTATGGTTGTGGACTAAAATGCCTGATGACCGTGAGGCAAATACAGGTAATGGAGGATATTTGGGTGCATATCCAACTGTAAAGCGTTTCAACTTGGGTATTAAAGTATCACTATAAAAACTTAAACAGATGAAAAGAATAAATAAATCAATCGTTTATATAGGTCTGTTTGGAGTACTCTTGTTTGCACTTTCTTCATGTGAAGATTATCTTGACAGAGAGCCCAATACTACAGTGTCAAGCAAAGATGCATTCAAGAACTTCGATAACTATCAGGGATTTATTGAGGAGATAATCTCAAAGATACCTGATAAGGAAAAATGCAGCTGGTGTCCATCATGGAACTGGGGAGATGATGAAGTATTCAACCCTCAGGGCGATGACCGTATGACTCACCAAATTGACCTTGGCAACTATAGAAGATGGTATCAGCCTACATCAGACCTAGGCAACTGGCTTTTGGTCGCACCTGGACAAGGTGATCCTAAAGACCGTTCTCTATGGGGCAATGCATGGTATTGCATCCGCAAGGCAAATATGGGTATTGCCCATATCGACGAAATGACTATCGGTACCGAT
>CALCFP010000095.1 GCA_937900725.1 uncultured Bacteroidota bacterium
CCAGTTGCGTTGACAGAGAAAATAGCATCGTTGTCATCTTTAGTGGCCTTGCGTCCGCTAACGGCGAAACCGCGCGCCATGGCTTTGGCGGATGAGGCGGTGTCGTCAATAAACACTTTCACAAGATTAGGATAGACTGCAAATATCAAATTGCCATTTTCATCCTTAACAGAGAACAAGGCTTCATCTTCAGCGGCATCTGTGGCTGCCTCAATTGTAGTAGTCGGTTGCGTAGAAGCCGCATAGAATGCATATGGAGCCGGATTTATCGCCTTTTCAGCCAACTTGATGAAATCTGTGCCATTAACACAAATCTCTGTCTTCATTGTCACATTCATGGTGTTCCAAGGCACCGAGGCGAAACTTCCGGACAGGATGGCGCCTCTACCAACTGTCAAAGACAATTCGCCATTGGAACCGGTAGTAACAGGATGTGACTCCTGGTAATAATCTTTACCTGCACAAGACAATGTAATTCGCATTGTCACATCCTTGCCAGACAGGAATTCGCCATTTGCATTTCGTACAATGGCCTGATATGAAAATCCATTCTGAGCAGACACAAATTGAATTGCCATTGCGACGAAGCCCAATGACAATAAAAAACTTCTAAAAATCTTTTTCATAATTCGGATTATCGGATTAATTATAATCGCAATGTCCTGACGAACCGCAGAACCAACGACTTTACATTATTTATCAAGATTGACAAGCAGCAAGTGAAAACCAGCCAGCCGCAAGCGCCATATTCGCCACTAAACACGCAAATCTTCCAAGACACACAGCCAAGGGGGATTACGTTGCATACCTGTCACACAAACAGTGGCGCCATTAATGGCGGGAAAACGGCAGACAGGCAAAGAAGATGTAGAAGGATCAATACTTTACAACACGGCTGTTGATCAGTTCAGAATCGTCAACAAACACCTTTACAAAATAAGCGCCTTGAGGCAACTTGCTCATGTCAATAGACATTCGCGGATCGCTGTCATACTGAGCCTCGCCAACCATGTGACCTGCCATATCGAAGCATTTCACCACACAGTCGCCATCTGGAATTTCCTGAAGTTCAACAAACAATGTAGTCTTCAACGGGTTTGGATAAAGACGGACATTCTTTGCCAAAGCGGCTTCCACCTCAGTTTTCGGCACGTCAATGTAACCCTGCTGGAAACCCTGAGACAAGACCACCTTGTCTGCAGACAGTGTGCCTATGACAGGCTCGCCTACAGTATAACTCACTGATACGGTTTCAGTCGTTGCAGTTCCCCCTGCCGATGCAACTACTTCACTTTGTTTTGTTTGTGAAAGAGCGGGAAATGTTACCAACAATAGCGCCGCAATAATCAAATTTCTTTTCATAGTAGATTAATTAACACAAAGTGCAAATATACAAATAAATTTCAGGCATATATTTCAAACCATGATTTTTTTGATCTCAGAATTGTGTAATTTCTAAAAAACATAGCTAACATGGATCAAGAAGCACCAGAAACAATATCCATTAATTATAACGAAAGCAACCTCCAACATGCCTAAATCAACGTCAAGGTTGCATCTATTCAGCAATATTTCATTTTGAACAAGCGAAAATTAAAGCCGAACAATCAAAAAAAAAGATGGCTGCGCATGCAGCCATCTTTTTAAAGTTAAGATTTGCATCATGCTATCATTTGCCTGTCTCTGCCACCTTTATCGACTGGGTTCCGTCCAAATAAATTCCCCGGCTTTCAAGAGTCTGAACTTGACTATTAAAATCAAGGTATGCGGCTTCAATAACAACCTGTTCTATTTCTGATGATTTCATCGACATTTTCTTAACATAACCATTTTGGACCAAAATCACATAGACCACACTTTCATCCGAATAAGTATATTCTATTTCAGAATCACTGATTATATTTTTTTCAAGTAGGGGCAAATCTTCCAATTCACAGGTTATCAAAAAGTTTTCCAAAGAATATATAGCCAGTCCAGTTTTATAATCATTTTCTTCGATTGTGTCCATTTTCACATAAACACCATTTTCTTTGACATAACATGTCGATATTTTGTCTGCGCCGTTGTCAACGTAAGACACAATAATATCCTCACCATAAGACTCATACTCATAATTACCGCAATTGAAATACTCAAATTCATTTGAGCCATTTAAACCCGTAACACCTGTGATATCTGTCCATTTATATTTAATATGTACAGGCACATATATACTTTCTTGTACAGGCTCGACGAAAGCATGTTCAGAGTTTCCTGTTTTAAAACTGTAATTAATACGGAATGTTTTATGTTCGTCACCTTCAACAGTTTCTCCAATCAGGCAAAATTTTGTGGCGTCTGAAATATTCTTTAAGTGGAATTCAAATCTAACATTGTTACCGTCAATAAATGCGGCAATAAAGTTTTCGCTTTCTTTCTGCGTCAGACGTCCGTAATCGTCAAAATACAAAAATGGAACGTCACTATCATTTGCCTCAACCAAATCGCCACTTTCAGCTATGCCATAAACAGAAGGATAGGAAGTGAAAGCGATGGTTTTATCACCTATGGTTATGCTTCCAGGATATGAAAGTTCATAACACAAAAAGTCATCATCAGCATTCATTGAATTCTTATCTATTATTATGTAATATTCATTGTCGTATTCAGGTTCAACTACATTTCCAATACCGCCGGTCGTCAATATGTCGGCATGGAACTTAGCAGTATTGTTGCTGACTGCAAAGACCTCATTTCCCGATTTTTTGTCAGACACATTAAACGAAGAAGTGGCAATGCTCACATTTTCGCCATTGACTGACAAATAATCGTTAGAACTGCCGTCTTTGGTAGCCTTGCGTCCGCTAACAGCAAAGCCTTTTGCCATTGCCTTGCTTTCATCTTCATCGACAAACACTTGAGTACCTGCGGCATTTACAGAAAAGTAATCATTTGTCTCGCCGTCTTTGGTAGCCTTGCGTCCGCTAACCGCAAAGCCTTTTGCCATCGCCTTGCTTGCATCTTCATCGACGAACACTTGAGTACCTGCGGCATTTACCGACAAGTAATCATTTGTCTCACCGTCTTTGGTAGCCTTGCGTCCGCTAACAGCAAAGCCTTTTGCCATCGCCTTGCTTGCATCTTCATCGACAAACACTTGAGTACCTGCAGCATTGACAGAGAAGATTTCATTTGTTTCGCCATCTTTGGTAGCCTTGCGTCCGCTAACAACAAAGCCCTTTGCCATTGCCTTGCTTGAATCTTCGTCCACATAAATCTCAACGCCGCCAGGGTAAACTGCGAAAACCAATTCGCCATCGGCATTCTTTACAGAGAACAATGGTTCGTTTTCAGAAGTTCCGGCAGCAGCCTGTAACTCGGTGTTGAACGATGCAGCATACATGGCATAAGGAACCGGCTGTATCTGAATGGAGCCCACACTAACAAATTCTGAATTGTCAACACTGACTTCAACGTTCATCATAATCTTCATTGTGTTCCAAGGCACGCTCATAAACGACCCACTTGTTGGCGTACCGCTACCAACCATCACACTTATATTGCCATAAGCGTTGGTTTTTGCTGTTTGAGTTTCCTGATAGTAGTCTTTTGAATCATAGGACAAGGTGAAACGCATACTCACGTTTTTGTCACAAACAAGTTGCCCTTTCGAATCCCTAA
>CALCFP010000096.1 GCA_937900725.1 uncultured Bacteroidota bacterium
AAATCATACAGATTGTCTTTTTTAGGCAGTTTTGATATTACCCACTCGGCGATGGAGTTTTTTGAACCCATATATGGCAGTCCGTAATTCATACTATTTCATTTTTAAGCGCACCTCGTAACCTTTAGCGTCAAGTTCGCTGAATACGCTGTTTTGTTCCTGCTCATCCTTGCAAACAACCTCTACTACAAATTGCAAGTCTTTGCTCTCGTACTCATCTTCGTTTGGCTCTTCCTCAACATTGAAATCGGGCAATTCCATACCCCAATCGTTCAACTCGTCTTGATTCCATTCATCTGCCAAAATGTCAAAATCATCCTGCCCGAAACCGATATTGTCCTTTATGGCATACTCCCTCAACTTTTAGGGTAGAGTGTCAACATCGAGAATCTTGCACGGCAGTTCCTTGTAGCCTAAATCCTTGCAGGCTCTCAATCGCATATTACCGCCTATAACTACGTATTTGCCGTTGAATGGATAGACAATGAGTTCACGCAGTGAGAGCATTTCGGGGGCGTCCCCGATTGACTTTTTCAGCGCATTGAAACGCTCATCACGGATAAAACGCGGGTTTTTTGGCAAGCCTTCAATCTGTCCGCTATTCAGTAGCAGAAACGATGTATTAATGTTACGAGTCTCCATTTATTAAAAGTTTAGTGCAATATATAAATAATTTATATAAGTTATATTATATATCTAAAATATGTTTATGCCGTGAAGTTGGTTCTTGAGCAAAAGTGCATAGTCTCTCCTAAAGGGCTACTATTGCACCTGCGTTTATGCCGTTCGTCGGTCTCTCGCAATCGTGCCAAGTGCTTATCAGCGTAACACTTGTCGCAACTTTTTCGGCGTCACTGAACGTTTGGGCGGGTGTTGCTTTCGTCTTCCCTTGTGGCTTTGCCTTCCCCTTGTAACCACTTTTGACACGCTATCCAAGTAGTCGGTATGGGTGTAAATAGCGTGTGCCAAGTTTATAACCTGACGTTGCAAATATAAACAATTTAGGTAAAAAAACTAAACACCTGCATAAATTTATTTACATTTGCTTTAATGGCAGTGTAATAACATATTATAGTGCAGATAATTATCATCACTATGGACATAAGAAAGTTACTAAACGATGGCTCTGATGCTGAAATCTACAGCACGCTGAAAAACAAGAAAAGCAAGGTAAAATTTGGATGGGATAAATTATCAAGGCAGTACGACAGCACTTGCCACCCCGTCAACGACCCAAACGAACGCCCCGACAAGCACCGCAAAGGACAGCCGGATGAGAAGGTGTCGCGCATACACCTCGAACTTGAGAAACTCATAACTTCGAGAATGGTCGAGTTTATGTTTGCAACGCCCGTAAAGCGCATCTACTCGTATGATGAAAACGACAGCATCCTTAACGAGATTGTAAAGGCTATAGAGTCAGTCTATGTCCGCAACAGGATAGACACGGAAAACCTGAAACGTGCGCGCGGTCTGTTCGCTTCGTGCGAAATGGCGACACAATGGTTTCCTGTCAAGTTAAAGACACCTACCAACATCTACGGCATTGAACGTTCTAAATATAAGTTCAAGACACGCTCATTCAGTCCTATGGACGGCTACGACCTTTATCCATTATTCGATGAGCAAGGCGATATGGTTGCTATGTCTGTAGAATACAAGGCAGACGATGACTCGCGCGTAATGGAGACATTCACCGAGGACAAGCATTTGTTCTTTAAGAATGGCATCAAGGAAGTTGACGAAACAAACTTGCTCGGGAAAATCCCTTTTGTGTACGCTTGGCGCAAATTGCCAATATGGGACGGCGTGCAACACCTTGTCAACGAACTTGAAATGACATTGAGCCGTAACTCCGATGTGATAGCATACAACGCAAGCCCTATACTCGTTGTGAGCGGCGAACTCAACGGCACAGAAAACAAGGGAAGCGGAAAGCGTATGTACAAGGTCGAGAATGGCGGTTCGGTTAACTACGTATCTTGGAATCAGTCCATTGAAGCAGTGAAATCGCAAGTGGATAATCTGCTACGGCTTATATGGATGACCGTGCAACTGCCCGACCTGTCGTTTGAAAACATCAAAGGTCTTGGCGCTGTCAGTGGCGAGGCACGCAAGACACTGCTGACAGATGCGCATTTGAAGGTTGGTGATGAAAAGGGCGTTTTCCTTGGTCGTGTAGGTGGAGATGTTCTTGAACGACGTGTAGCAAACCCGAAATGGGCAGGGCGTATGGATGAGATAGAAGTTGAGCACGTCATTACTCCATTTATCCAAAACGATGAAATGGCCGAGGTGCAAAAATGGTTGCTTGCCAACGGCGGAAAGCCTGTCGTGTCGCAACTTGAGGCAATCAAACTACTTGGTATGTCGGCCGACCCTAACAACACATACGAGCAGATACGCAAGGAAGCGCAGGAAGACGCGGGCTTGCAGGCATCAATGTTTGAAACAAAGATTGAAGATGTCGAATGATAGACAAGAAAGCACAGAAA
>CALCFP010000097.1 GCA_937900725.1 uncultured Bacteroidota bacterium
GGCGTCTATCGCATCTACCGCAACCAACTCGAATCGGCGGGCGTGCCCATCGGAAGTTTCAACCCGCAGAACATACAACTGTACCAGAACGGCAAGCCGTTGGCGTGTCATATCGACGGCGAGTCGTCGGGTCTGCTCAACTACATCGAATTCTATGCCGAGGGAAACACCGGCTGGTTCGATGTCGAGATGTTCGACCGTCCCGAGAGCCAGGCCAATCCGCATTACAGCATGATAACCGACACCTCGGCCGTGTTTATGACATGGAACGGCAGTTTCTCAAATTCCAGATATACCCAATGTGCGTCGCAAGGTGTCGAAACCGCCGAAATGGCAAACTATTGCATTGTCGATACGGTCTGCCAATATACGGCGACGTATCTCGGAGGCGAGGAGAACTGCTTCTACACCGAGGCCGAAGGCTGGTTTGACGCATCGGCGCTGTCGCTTGGCGGAAAAATCACAAAACAGGTGCCTACGCCAAATGTCTATGCCGACGAACCGCTTATGGCCAACATAAGCCTGGCTTTGGCGACATACTTGTCAAACGGGCACCACATATCGATTAGCGGGGCGGGCTTGGCTTGCGACACCATTTTCCGTGGATTGCACAACATCAAGTGCTCGGTGGCGACCAGCGTGTCGAATTTGTCGAAAGCGAATGCCTTCACCTTCTCGAGCATTGACGACGTGGGTGCAACCACCGACTACTCGCGTGTGTCATACATCGAGATAGAATATCCTTCGGCATTTGAGTTCGAAGGCCGTCATTCCCAGGAATTTGAGTTGCCTTCGTCCGATAGGGATTTGTGCATTGCCATAGGTGGGCTTGACGTTTCGTCGGATATGGTTTTGTACGACGTGACACGCAACCTGCGAATTGGCCTTGTCACCCAAGATGGGAAAGTGTTGGCATTGGTGCCTTCACATGGCGAGCCGGTAAGGATGGTCATTGCCGATGCCAAAGGAATACACGGTGTTGGCAAGATATCGCATTCCCCGTTTGTCGACCACTCAAAAGGCGACAGACAGGTGGTTATTGTCACAAATTCATCGTTAATGAAGTCGGCGAGGGCTTATGCCGAATATCGCGATGCCTATTTGGCCGATGTCGATGAACTCTATGGACAGTTTGGCTACGGAATAGACAAGCATCCGTTGGCAATACGTCATTTTGTGGAATATATCGCATCTAAATGGACCGAAAAGCCACAGTTCCTGTTTTTGCTGGGTAAGGGCGTAAGTTCATATGAATCACGAAACAATGCTCAAGGCTACAAAAACAACCTTGTGCCTACCATGGGCTATCCGGCGTCGGATGCGTTGCTGTCGGCTTATGTGGATGGCAGTGGCAATGCTCCATTGCTCGCAACCGGACGGCTGTCGGCACTGAACAATTCCGAGGTCGACTCGTATCTCGAGAAGGTCAAGGCTTTTGAGTCGAATGTGCAGGACGAGTGGATGAAACGCGTCATTCACTTTGTAGGTGGCAAGGATGCCTACGAGCAGGCTACCATGACCGCCTATATGTCAAAATACAGGTCGATTATTGAGGATACGCTGTTTGGTGGCGTTGTCACAACCTTTTGCAAATCAACGTCTGACCCTATATCGACATCGAAGAACGACAGCGTGCGAATCCTGATCAACGGCGGTGTCAGCCTCAAAGTGTCGGATTTCGGGCCGATTCCGCAGGAAATCAAGGAGCGTTTGCATGGGGACGCGCAAAATAAAGTTGTGGTGGCGGATCTGTCGCGCTACGGTCTGACGGCGGCCGATTTCGGCCCG
>CALCFP010000098.1 GCA_937900725.1 uncultured Bacteroidota bacterium
CGTTCCATAATAACGTGCATTCACCTTGCTAGAATGCCACGAGGTAGATATGGACATCTGGTCTTTCCGGAAAACACCAACACCGGCGGGATTTACCAAATCGGCAGAGAAATCGGCACCAATAGCACCCATGGCGCCACCCATTGACACGAACTTTGCTGTTCCTGAAGGCACATAATTTGAATATCGCAATGCATCATCCTCATTTTGACCGAAAGCAACCATTGTCATACCCGACAATGCTGCTAAAAAAAACAATGACTTGTAATTCATCTTCAAACAGATTTAATTATCCATAAACTATCTACGACCTCGGCTTCCGCCTCCACTGCTATGTCCGACACTCGAACCACCACCACTATAACTTGAACCGCCACTATATGATGACGACCTTGACGGTGACGAATATGAACTTGATGGTGACGATGACGACCTTGACGGTGCCGAATATGAACTTGAAGGTGCCGACGTTGAACTATTAGTTGATCTTGACGAACTACTACGTGAAGTTGCGGTACTATGCGTTACACGGCCTCTCGACACACTTTGTCCAGACGTGTTGCCTGAATTTTGGTGTGGCTGGGCGGATGTCACTCGTGCATTGGAATTTGATTGAGAAGAAGTTACACTATTTACTTGTCGTCCACTATTGTCCGCTTGCGAAGAACGCCCCCTGGAAACTTCCTGATTTGATTGCAAACCTGTATTCTGGTTATGCGTTGCAGATGTAACACGTGTACTTGTCGATGAACCTATTGTACGAACGGTTGTTGTCTCTGTATGACTTACAGATTGACTTGTTTGCGAAGAACGGCCTCTTGTTGCGACACCGTTTGAATTTGCTGCAGCAGTTGAAGATGTCGACTTGACAGACGAGCCACCTGAATATGCCCCACGACCACTTTCTGAAAAAACACGATTTGCAGCAACAGCACTACCACCTCCAGAACTTCTGCGCTGACCATAACGGCGATTATTATCGACATTTGAATGATGATGGTGATGATTGTCAAAGTGATAATAGTAATCGCAATACGCATAATGATTATAATACCAAGGATCATAATACCAAGGATCATAATAGCCATAATAATGACGATATGGATAATAGCCGTAATAATAATCGTAGTAGAACGGATTGTATCCATAATACCACGAACCATACCAGAACCTGTCATGCCAATATAATCCAGTGTGCCAATATGGCCCCCACACCCAGTCATCAACATATACATTGATATTGACTGGCGTTGCATCGACTTCAGCCTCGCCTTCAGCAAAATAATTGCCTTGATAGTCATCGCTGAAACGCGCAAGACGGCGCTCATATTCGCCTGGTTCAACCTCGTCCCCCTCAGCATACGCGAGAGTGTCGTTAGAACCCACATAATTTGAGGAATCATCAACCGCCGAAGCGAACTGTTCTACATTGTCAGACGCTGGCTGCTGAACTGCTTCCTGCTTTGCCACTTCATGGTGTCCATCGGTTTTAGGATTAAAATAAGCGTCATCGTAATAGTAACCTGACATTCCTGTCATCATGCTACACGATGAAGCAAGGGCAACCATTGCCACCGTAACCAAGATTAAAGTCAGATTTTTCATAGTCGTATTTTATTTTAAGTTATTACTCTTTTGTTTTAATTTGCGCCTAAATAACAACGACAAAATAAATAAAAAAGTATAAATATCAAAATAACGGAAATGGGTAAATTTTTGACATCAAGAAGCGAGAATTACTCGCAGTGGTACAACGAGTTAGTTGTAAAAGCCGATTTGGCTGAAAGTTCAGCGGTGAGAGGTTGCATGGTTATAAAACCATACGGATACGCAATTTGGGAAAAGATGCACGATGCCCTTGACAAGATGTTCAAGGAGACTGGGCACGTAAACGCATATTTCCCGCTATTCATCCCAAAATCATTTTTAAGCCGTGAAGCCGACCATGTAGAAGGCTTTGCAAAGGAATGCGCAGTTGTAACCCACTACCGTCTGAAAACAAATCCAGATGGTTCAGGCGTCATTGTTGACCCAGAAGCCAAACTTGAGGAGGAATTGATTGTCCGCCCGACATCGGAGACAATCATCTGGAGCACATACAAGAACTGGATTCAATCATACCGCGACCTTCCTATCCTATGCAAAC
>CALCFP010000099.1 GCA_937900725.1 uncultured Bacteroidota bacterium
TAATCATAAAATATGCAAATCATAATTAGTAAAGAGTTGACTTTTTTTCTTTTATCAAATCTGCGAATTTCATTTGTGGGCATAATATAATCCATTATGATATTCCGTATATAGAGACTTGGGTTAATGAAAAGATTACAGCAAAAGCAATAGATACGCTGTATTTATCTCCATTGTTGTTTCCATGTCGCCCATATCATAGACTTGTAAAGGATGACAAGCTTCAAGTCGAGGAAATAAATAATCCTCTAAATGATAGTCAGAGGGCGATGGAATTGTTTGCTGATGAAGTAAATGCTTTTTCAAAACTATCATCTCCATTAAAAAGAATAACCTGATCTTCCGGATTTGCAAAATCAACAGGCCGTAAAGGACACAGTTTTTCATTTATAACACAGGCTGCAGGCTTTTCTTTTAACAGTTCAAAAGCAGGTTTCCAGTTTTCAAGGAATGAGTCGTCTCTGGAAAATTCTGTGCTGTAAAAATGATTTTCAAGGTATTCAAATGCTGTTTCAGCATTTATAGCAGCTGCAACATGATATCCTTCATTTTTCAGAAACGAAAGCACAATGTCCGATACTTCTTTCTCGTTGCCGCTTGTCGATGGCGTGGCAATCATCTGTTTCAAAAGTTCTATGGCTTTTTCTGTCTGTGTCTCCATTTCCGTACTTTTTGTTTTCTGCAAATATATCTAAAATGAGCGGTTGTGGTGCTATTGCAAAAAGGATGCTTAAATCGCAATAAATGCCGATATTTTGCGATTATGCTTTTATTTCACCCGTATTGCTCACATTAAAAACTCTTCAATATTGTCAGGAGTTACAACCTTGAAAGATGCATTCTTATAGGCATCCAGAAACGTTTTCGGCCTTGGCGCTTTGGCTTTCGGGTTCCATTTGAATTCGAACGCATCGATGTTTCCGTTGGTTTCTTCTACAAGGTCAACTTCTTGCTGCTGCTGTGTGCGCCAAAAGTACATAGTTGCGTCGCTGTCGTTTGTCATGTTTCGTTTCACGCGTTCGGCAATCACGAAATTTTCCCACATCTCGCCAACTTCCGATGGCGAACGCATTTCTACAGGATTGAAATTGCTGATAATGGCATTGCGGATGCCCAAATCGTAGAAATACACCTTGCGGCTTATCTTCAGTTCGTTGCGCAGGTTGCGCGCGTATGAAGGCAGCCTAAACACTATGTAACTCTTTTCAAGAACATCGATGTAGCGTTCCACCGTCTTGCTGTCAAGACCTACCAGTTTCGCTATCTCGTTGTACGACACTTGCGAGCCGATTTGCAAGGCAAGTGCCTGTAGCAGGCGCATTATCTTGTCTGACTTCTTGATTGAGTCTAAAATCAGTATGTCTTTATACAGATAACTGTTAGTCAGTTCCTTCAGAATGTCGCGTTCGTCGCCTGCATTGGCCACAACTTCAGGATAATAGCCATATACAAGGCGATGCGGGAGCATCCGCAGTTCGTCGAGCATATTTGTGTGTGCAACCATTTCGCTGAACGACAGCGGAAACATTTGAAGTTCGCGCTTGCGTCCAGCCAGCGATTCGTTGATTTTTGACGTCAGTTCGAATGATGAACTGCCAGTCGCAACAAGTTTCACGTCCTTTATTTGGTCGGTAATGAGTTTCATCTTCAGACCGATGTCGGGTATTCTTTGTGCTTCGTCGATGACGACAATCTTGTTGTTACCGATGATTGACTTCAGGCGTGTCGACGTGATTTTTTCAAACATTTCGCGAGTGTCGTATTCGTCGCCGTTGAGCCAAAGCACGTCGTTTCGGTCGGCGAACATTTGCTGCAGCAATGTTGATTTGCCGATTTGCCTTGCGCCCATAACTATTGCGGCTTTGCCTTTCTCGAGCGATTTTTCAATCTTATGTCTGAAGTTGCGTTCTATCATTTGATGGTTCTCTTCGTGCCAACAAAGATAGTTTACATTTTCTGAAATCCAAAAATCTTATAATATTTTCGGAATGCAATCCAAAATTCTTATAATATTTTCGGAATGCAATCCAAATTTCTTATAATATTTTCGGAATACGTCTTTTCGGAAACGCAGTTCATTTTGCACGATTGGATTTGGTGTCACTTGCGTGGCAGAAAAAAAGGCTGTCTGAAACAGACAGCCTGACAAGTGTTTTGTAGGATTTTCTCTATAGGACAAGTTTGGTTCCGCCGCCGTTTTTAAGTCCGTCGGTGTTGGTTATCACCACGCTTTTCACGCCCATTCGGATGGCGTCAAATCCATTGTCGAGTTTTGGTATCATACCCTCGTTTATGATGCCCGATGATTGATATTCCTTGAACTTTTCGTATGTCAGCGTGTCTATTACAGAGTTGTCGTCGTTGGCATCCATTAGCACACCCGGCTTTTCGAAGCAGTAAACCAATGTCACGTTGCACGATTTTGCAAGGGCGCGGGCCAATTCCGATGCTATGGTGTCGGCGTTAGTGTTGAGCAGTTGCCCGTTGCCGTCGTGTGTTATTGGCGAAACAACCGGAACGGCGCCTTGCTCAATGAGCGAGAACAGCACATCGGTCTGGACGCTCTCTACATCGCCCACAAAACCGTAGTCGATGGTCTTGACCGGACGCTTGTGGGAAAGGATGATGTTGAGGTCGGCACCAGTGAATCCAAGTGCGTTGACTCCGCGTTTTTGCAGTTGAGCCACAATGTTCTTGTTTACCAATCCTGCATATACCATTGTCACCACGTCGATGGTCTCCTTGTCGGTTATTCTTCTGCCGTCAACTTTCTTTATCTCAACGCCAAGGCGATTGAGCATTTTGTCGGCGGCGCGTCCGCCACCGTGAACAAGCAGTTTGTTGCCTTGCATAGCGGCAAAGTCGTCGAGCAGAGTGCTGAGGGTTGCTGAATCTTCAACAACGGCACCTCCAACTTTTATTATCGTGAGTTCCACTTTTATAAAGTTTTAATTCGTTGAACTAAAGGCATTTTTTGAACCGCTCGATGAACTCTTTTGCGTCATCCATTGTGATGCAGAGAGGTGGCAGAAGCCTTATGGTGTTGGTCCCTGCCACGCCTGTGAAAACGTGCTGTTCCATAAGCAGTTTCTGGTTGCGGATTTCCTTTATCGGTTCATCGAACTCGATTCCTATCATAAGGCCACGTCCGCGAACTTCCTTTATGCGACTGATTTTTTTCAGTTCCGATAGAAGGTAGTCGCCAACCTTTGCGGCATTTTCAATCAGTTTTTCTTCCTTGATAATGTCGAGTACGGCGCAGGCGCCAGCGCAGGCCAGGTGGTTGCCGCCGAATGTCGTTCCAAGTTGACCTACAACAGGAGTGAAGAAAGGCGCAATGATCATTCCAGACATTGGCAGTCCGTTGCAGATGCCTTTGGCAACAGTCACAATGTCGGCTTTGATTCCGGCATATTGGTGAGCGAAGAATTTTCCTGAACGGCCATATCCGCATTGAATCTCATCGCAGATCAAGACGGTATTGGTCTCGTCACAAGCCTTACGCAATCCTTGCATGAACTCCTTAGTCGCCATGCGGATACCGCCGACTCCTTGAATACACTCCACAATAACAGCGCAGACATCACCCTTCTTAATCTCTTTGGCAAATGCATCAAGGTCATTGAGGTCGGACTGCA
>CALCFP010000100.1 GCA_937900725.1 uncultured Bacteroidota bacterium
GAAATGTGTAGATATGTATACTCATTTTCTATATGTTTCCATGTTACTTCTGGAATACAAAACCAGAAATCGTTATCAGTCTGTGCGTTTGCGCGTATTATTGATAAAATGAATAATATACTAACAATGAAATATTTAGCCAAATGTCTCATGATGAAGTTGTTTTAAAATAGACATTATCGTTTCAACTCGCAAATTTAACCCTTTTTGTCTATTTTATATATAGGTAAGAGGACGTTTAGCCGATAAAATAATGCAGTTTGTCACTTTTATTTTTGTTGGATTACGAGCGAAAAACACAAAATGGGAATGTCAAATAACATTTGTGTGTGCATGTCTTACTTTTCTTTGAGATATACAATTGATAATTTCTGAAGATTTTATGGCAATTCACGGCAATTTGTGTAAAAAACACGGACGTATCCTCACAAAAAAACATTTGTTGGTTTTTGGGCATAAAAAAACAACCGAAGTTGTTTTGTAAAAAAAAGCTTGCTGTAAGGCAATTGTCTAATATTATTCAACCAAATTAATTAACCCATGAAAAAAATACTGTAGCCCTAAAAGAAGAGTAAGATAATAGTTCATAGACATAAAGAAGAGACCCTACAACAAGCTTTTCAAAGAACTAAAATCTTACAATGCAAAGATAGTGGTATTATTTGAAAATGCAAGCCGTTCGTTGCCCAATATTTCTGCATTTTTTGCATAGTTTATCAAAAAAACACATTTTCCCCTTTATATCGTATTGATTATGTATATAATGTGAAATTATTGGCATTTTTATCAATACTTTGAATAATTTACGCATCTTTTTGCCGACTCAAGTCGTCTATAGGTGGTGTCGTTATTGCACGTGTTCTTTTTTTAGGTAATTTTGTTTGAGATGATTTCAAATACATTTTCTTGATAGTCGCTTTCATTGAAAGTTGTTTGTGGCTATTTTGAGTGTAAGCATGGTTTAGATTTTTTTGCCGTTTATGAATAGATTGCTTCTTGTTGTCTCTTTGTTGTTTGTGCTTGTCGCCTTTAGTCAGTCGGCATTGGGTCAGGCAGTTGTGACTGAAACTGATTATTTGCGTGAATACGACCGGAATTCGCTGACTGTATTGATGTTGGATTATAACGGTAGCCACAACAATTACGGGTCATGCCTGCGCCAGGCCATGTATAAATTGACAGTCCCGTCAAAGTTTGACAATAACATGTTGTCAACCCGTGTGGTCAGTTCGGCTGACAATAGTGATAATATCCGTCAGGCTTTGGAATCGACAAGGATTCCAAACGATATATTTTCAAAATGGTTTTCGCGTGGTGCCGATGGCAGATTCGACATGTCGGTCATCCACGAGCGTGGCTTGTATAACGCAACTGATGCCGATGTGCTTGAGGCTTCCGCTTCAAAGGTCGGGCTTGCAAAATTGCAGGACGCCGGCGAGTCGCTTATAGGCCGTTCCTTTGTCATGGTTTTGAGTTTCCGTGGCATTCAGACAATGGAGCAGTATTACGATGAGTTGGATGCCAACCGGAGGTCTGTCGCTTCTTTGCTAAATACCAAATATGTTCCTGTAACCAGAAGCAGGAATGGCTATCGGACCGATGTCGTCGGCTATCTGTATAAGTTGTCGGATGTGTCGGAGTCAATGGACGATTTTTATTCCAACATGTGGGTTTTCGATGATGATTCTGAAGAGGATAAGTCGAGAAAAATTAATGCTTTCGACAATGCCAAATTCAAGTTGGAATATGTTACGGCTGTCAGCCGGACTGTTGAGGCAAGCCAATTGAATGTCGGTCAGCAAAAGAATCAGGAACAATTGTTCGTGGATTTGGTTGATGTATCCGTCGATGGTTTGGTGTATGAGTTGGAAAGCACGGTTGACGATTGGAAGGTGGTGACGGCATTGTACGACACTCATCCGCTTCGCGCTAAGATCGGCACTAAGGAGAATCTTAATGTTGACGACAGGTATTTCGTATATGAATACCGAATGAACAAGGATAATCAGGTCTATGCCGACCGACGGGGCGTGGTGAGGGTGAAGAAGGTGGCTGGCAACAGCCAGGTGGCGCAAGGCCAGAGCGATAATGACGCCAAGCAAATGTCAAGTTTTTACCAGATTGCAGGACATAGGCTTGAACCCGGAATGTTTATGGAACAGCATGACGACCGCGGACTTGGCGTTACGTTCGGGTATGCCACGGGGGCAATGAGTGGTGCTTTCATAAATATTGAAGCGCTTGCAAACAATGGCATCTGCAATGTAACCCAATTTAAGTTTTTTATTGCCGGACATCTCGATTTTGGCAATTACAATTTGAACAATTGCGGCGTGTTCGGCTACGATTCAGACTTGGAGGATGCCTCGTTTTGCTTATTTGGTGGCGAATTCGGATTTTCGAAGGGATTTTTCCCGTTGCGTAACGTGGCTTTATCGGCTCATTGCGGTTTCTCAATTGAGTTTGCCGATTTTATCGATACTGATTTGAGTAAGGATTATTTTGAAGGAGGAATGGCCGATTGCCTTTTTGCTTTTGCTGGTGCGCAAATGGCTGTAAATGTGAAATATAATATTCAGTTGATAGGTGGGGTGAACTATTATGTTCCATTGGAGGAGGCAAAACTCACAAAGAAGAATGAAGATGATGAGAAATCATTGGGAGTGTCTTATTCTTCAATGTTTGATGGACGTGTTGGCGGAAATATTAATTTAGGTGTACGCATCCAATTCTAATGTCGATGCATCTATGGTTAGAGACGCATGATTATGGCGTTCCAGATTAAATGTTTTTGTTTGAATATTGGCAATTTTTTAAAACATGAAATATGAAAATTAAATTCAAGACATTGATGATTAGCCTTGCGGCCGTTGCCATGTTTGGCTTTAATGCTGATGCACAATCAAGAAACAAGGTCCGCAAGTTGGAGTACAACAGCCAGTATAACTACGAGGTGGCTACATTGGCTGTGGGAGTTGACGGTACCAAGCTTGTAAAGGTTTGGGGATATGGCAAGACTGCCGAGGACGCTGTCCGTGATGCCAAGGCCCAAGGCGTGGCATGTGCCATTTTCCGCGGGTTCCCTGCAGGTACCAACGGCTCGGCCGCACCAACACCTGCCATAGTCACTGACCCAGATGCTTCCACCAAGCACGAGGAGTATTTTACAAAATTCTTTGAACCTGGTGGACAATATCTTCAGTATGTGAATGCCAGTTCCGACGGCATTCCAACCGACCGTGTTAAAGTGAACAAAAAGACATACAAGGTGGGCGTGTCGCTTTCAATTGCATACGACGAACTTCGCAAGGAGTTGGAGCGTCAAGGCATTGCACGCAAGTTGAGTACAGGATTTTAGGAAAGTAGAGACGTTGCGCGCAACGTCTGTTCCGTAGAGGCGTGGTGCATTGCGTCTCTAACTGTTCACCAAGATGGCGACAAATAATCAAAAGCGCACAAAAGATTGAAGAATGATCCATATTAATATAATTAAATCGGGGAATTTGTGAAAGTCCCCCTTAAATATTTAAATGATAAGTATATGAAAAACTTTTTGACATTATCTATAGCATTTTTATTGGCAGTTAATTCATTCGGCCAGGCCAGGAAGCCTACCATAATGGTTGTGCCAAGCGAACGTTTTTGCATAGCCAACGGCTATTCAATGACTTATGACAATCAAGGAACGCAGACTGTCCTGCCTGACTATAGGAAGGCTTTGCAAGGCGATGCCGACTTGCGTATGGCCATTTCAAAAATGAGTGGCATTATGTCGGACCGTGAATTTCCGCTAAAGGATTTGGAACAGGAGATGCGCAATCTTGCCAGCGAGTCGGCTGAAACAGCCATGCTTACTGGCGCCGACGGAGGCAGTGTTGTCGAGTCGCCTATTGACATCCTCAAGCGTACAGCCAAGGCCGACATTATTCTCGATCTTGACTTTTCTGTTGTCAGACAAGGCCCTAAAAACAGCATAATGTTCACGCTCAATGGTTTGGATGCCTATACAAGCAAGAATATCGCAAGTTCAACAGGGGCGGGCAAGCCAAGTGCTTC
>CALCFP010000101.1 GCA_937900725.1 uncultured Bacteroidota bacterium
ATTGAAAACCAATTAACTGTATTCTATACTGAATCCCATATTGATAAGTAATAGCATAGATTCAAGACAGAAGTGTGCAAAAGAAAACTACAATATAAAGAAAATGAAATCTCATTCGCTTTGCATAATCGGAGCCACATTGCTGATAGTAGCAATATCATGCAATTTAGGTTCTGTAAATAAAAAAGAACTATACAGCAACCTTAACGAAAAGGAATCGCAATCCGCCGATTTCCTTCTTGAAAACGCAAGGCATTACTACACAACCGACAATGCCGATTTGCTCGAATTTTATCCGTATCTCGATTCGTTGTCACTAACCGATGTCTCGTTTCACGAGGAGAAAAAACTGCTCGAAAACTTTTTTCAGACTCACCGCACGGCGCCTACTCGCTACATACCCGACATGCGTCAGCTTACAGCCGAATACCTAAACCGCAACATAAAAAACGCTTTTCAATTTTACGGGCAAAGCTGGAATGCGCATCTGTCGGATTCCGCGTTTTTCGAGTATGTGTTGCCATATCGCATTGGCGACGAATATTTGGAAGACTGGCGCCAGTTCTTTTTGGACAAGTACGGGTACATACTGGACAGCCTCAATGCGACAAATGAGGTGATTACCACTCGATTGCTTGCCAATGAGATTCTCAAGGTGCTTAAACTGCGTGAAATTAAGACGTTGCACACCAATGTCTATAGCAAGACACTTCGGCCATCTACATTGGACAAAATCAAGGTTGGCGAGTGTACCGACTACACGGCCTATGTTGACCTTGTGATGCGTGCATTCGGCATACCATGTGCTACCGACGGCCTTCACTATTGGCACTGCTGGAATGCGATAATGACTCCCGATTCCACTTTGGATTGCTACGTAGAGTGCACCTTTGAGGACAAGCATCTCGACAATTGGCTGTTCTATGTAGGCTGGAAAAACTTGCCAAAGATTTGGCGCGAGACATTTTCCGAAAATCCGAATTCGCTGGCTAAGATTCACGGCGATGAGCCTGTTCCGCCATTTTTCCGCAATGCCTGCATGGTGGATGTGTCAAAGGAGTATTTCACCGGCTCCGATGTCGATTTTGAGATACAAAACAATCCTAATAACAGCAAGTTCGCCTATTTGAAAGTTTGGAACAACGGTTTTGCCTATGTCGATTGGGCAAAAATCGAGAAAGGCAAATGCAGGTTTCTGAATGTCAGCGATTCGGTGGTGTATTTCCCGTCGTTCTACAATGGCCGTGAAGATCCGCTAGTGTCGTATCCGTTTGTGGTTACCACCGAGGGTCGCCACGACTTTGTGCCAAACCACGAAGAAAGACAGCCGATGGTGCTTTACCGCAAATATTTCATCAAGCGTGCGCATAACGTATTCCTTAAGCGTATGCTCGACGGTTATTTTGTAGGTGCCAATCAACCCGATTTCAGCGACTCGACGCTCATCTGCACCATAAGCGAGATGCCCCAAATGCATTGGAACGAGATAGAACTAAAATCGACAAAAAAGTTTAAGTATATCAAATATGTTTCGCCTATCTGGTCGTGGCTCAACGTGGGCGAGATGGAATTTTACAATGAGCGTGGCGTAAAGTTGTCGGGCGAGATTATCGGCACGCAGAATTTCAGCGCAGAGGAATATTCAACCAAGAACGCCTTCGATGGCGATGTGCTTACATACGTTGACGCCATTGAACCACATCATGCATGGCTTGGGCTTAAGTTCGACAGTCCGCAACAGATTGCCAAAATTCGCTACATACCTCGCAACGATGACAATTTTGTACAGGCCGGGCAAATATACGAATTGATATATGCCGATTCCACAGGCTGGAAATCAATGGGTCCACAATACGCCACTGCAGACTCGCTAATCTATGAGAATGTGCCTTCGGGTGCAATCTATCTTTTGCGCAACCTGAGCAAAGGCCATGAGGAACGTGTTTTTGAATATAAAAACGGCAAACAAGTATTTTGGTAATCAGCCATTGTAAATGAAAGATACTACTTATAAATTGGCAGTTATTGCTGTTTTCGGCATTTTCCTGTTTTCAAAATTGTTTGTCGTAGAGTCGTTTCGCATTCCTTCTGAGTCAATGCTTCCAACGTTGATGCCGGGCGATAGGGTAATGGTTAACAAGACCTGTTATGGCACAAGGCTTTTGAATCCGTTTAAAAAGACAATCACTCATGCTGATATATTCCGTCTGCCTGGTTTTTCAGTAATAAAAAGAGGCGATGTCTTGGTTTTCAATGCAATCAAGCAGAATTTTTACAGAAACGGACTGTCGTTTTCAAAAAACAGTTATGTCATTAAGCGTTGCATGGGCATGCCAGGCGACAGCCTTCGGATTATCGATTGCAGATACTACGCAAACGGGCAAAGGCTGTCTGGCGTTTTTGATGAAGGCCAGCGTGTAATGGCCGAAATCATAGCAGATTCCGCAGAGTGTGAGGCATTTGGCGACATAAATGCATTCCCGTTCGATTGCGGTTGGACTTTAAACGATTTTGGCCCGCTTTATATCCCCAAACATGGCGATGTTATTGAGATAAACAAACGCACAATGTCGCTTTACGGCGATATTGTCAGGTGGGAAATGTCAGAGGAGATTGTCGAAAAAGATGGGCAATACTACGTAAACGATACGTTGCTGTTGTCGCATGAATTTCTGAACGACTGTTTTTTCATGGCGGGAGATTTTGCCGCCAATAGCACTGATTCGCGTTATTGGGGATTGGTGCCTGCCGATTTCATTGTTGGCAAGGCTACCCGTATTTGGTTTTCAACTGCCGAACAGTCGGGCAGAACAGGTACAAAATTATGAAGAACATATTGCATAAGATAGAGAGGGCAGATATCCTGAAGCTGTTTTTGTATGCAATTGTGTTTTGGATACTATGCCCAGATTTGTCAATCCCAAGTTCCGATTACGATTCATATCAGTTTTATCAATATAAGTCGTTGTTTTTAAGATTGGCAATTGGGCTTTCCTTGCTGGCCGTATTGTCGTTTTTTGTTGAGAGACGGCAAATTCTGAAAGCGGTTGTGTTTGCCATTGCATTGTCAGGTGCATTGCAAGCTGTTTTGTCTTTGCTTCAGCTTGTTGGTGTGGCACAATCGCATCATGCCATTTTTCGGCTCACAGGCTCGTTTTACAATCCAGGTCCGCTTGGTGGGTATTTGGCGGTATGCGATGTTATAGCAATGGCGTATCTCATTAAGCATAAACTATATAAACCAGATGAGGAACCGTTTGAGAAGTATTTTTATTGTGCAGCTGCATTGCTGATGACTATTGTTTTGCCGGCAACATTCAGCCGTACAGCTTGGTTGGCGCTGATTGCGGCGGTAATTTATATTGTGCTCACTTTCAGTGATGTTCGTGCCTTTATCCATAAAAACAAGCGCAAGGTGCTTATGGTTTGCCTTGTGGCTTTCGTGCTTATAGCTGCGGTATTCATGAAGAAATCGGTATCAGCGTCAGGTCGTTTTTTGATTTGGAAAATATCCGCCATTGCCATATCTGAAAAACCTCTTACTGGTCACGGCAAATTCGAGGTGGCTTATCGCGATGCAAGTGAAAAATACTTCTCGCAAAAGAACTGGTCTGATGCAGAGTTTAGGGCAGTTGACTATGTCGACCATTCTTTTAATGAATATATGTTCATGGCAATAAGGTATGGCATTCCTGCGGCCTTGTTGCTGGTTATACTTTTGGCTGTCGCATTTTTTGTGGCCCATAGGAAAGCCCGTACCGAATTTGCTTCCGGAATCATTGCATTTGCCGTTTTTGCTATTGCTTCATATCCTTTGCATCTTGCTGATTTTGTGATTTTGCTGTTTTATTGCTTAACTGCTTGTCTGCTTTCAGATGAAAAGAGAATCGTATTGCCTTTTATGTTGGGGTCTATTGCAGTAGGCTCCGTTTTCGGTATCAGATATTTTGATAAGGAAATCGTAAAAATTGAGTTGCTTGCCAAGCCCGATGCTTATTACCGAAATCAAGATTATTCAACTGCATCTTTTTTTTATGAAGAATTGTATTCGCAATTGTCTGATAATAAAATTTATATGTATGATTTGGCATATTCGTGTTATATGAACGAAGAATATGACAAGGCTAAAAAATATTTTGTTGAGTGTATTGATGTTTGTGGCAATTCCAATGTATTCAAGTTTTTAGGAAAGATATATCTTAGTGAAGACGATTTTGTCAATGCTGAAAAATACTTGCAACGTGCAATCAATATCTTGCCAAACCGTGTTGAACCATACAACTTGTTGATTGATTTATATTCAAACGAAAATTATAGAAACGATGCAAGGTTAAGCGAATTAAAACAATTTGTGGCAACCCATAGATTTAAGCAGTGACTCTGTCTTCATCTTTCCCTTTGTTTCCAATAGCGATATCGCATTTCTAAAATTGTATATATTTGCGTTTTACTCAAAAATACAATTACGGAAATGGTGGAAAAGGTTAAGAAGACATCCGTGTGGAAAGTCTTGCTCAAAGTGTTCGCTTGGATATTGTCCATAGTGCTTGTGTTGGTCATTGCCTTGGTGCTGATTGCCGAATTTGCAAACGACAAGGTTGTCAAGTTGGCGTTGCCGTCGGTTGGAAAGATAATTGAGGCGCCAGTCAACATTGGGCAGACGTCGTTGTCGTTTATACGTGCGTTCCCTTACGCCACTCTCGAACTCGACGACGTGTATCTTGGCTCCACAACCCGCGACACTGTCCACAACGATTCGCTTGTCAAGGTTGATAAAATCTACATTTCGCTTATGAGCGAACCTCTTATGAATGGCATCATTGAGATAAAGGGGGTGAAATTCAAGGGCGCTACGCTGAAATACCTTGTCGACAGCACGGGTTCCACCTGCTTCGATTTTCTTATGGGTGGCGTTCAGGACTCGCTCGTGAAGGAGGAACTAGTCGATGATGGTGTCGATACAACTGGAACTTCTATCAGCATCGACCTTGAAAAACTGACTATCAGCGACATAACCTGCTACTACAACGACCGAAAACTTGGAGCCCGCGCTAAGGCCTACATTCCGCAGAAAGGCGCACTGTCCGACAGCCTGATACGCGCACAGGTCAAGGGTAGCATACAGATTACAAATGTCGATTACGACTCTACCAACGCCCGCCTGCTTAATATGGCCGAACTGAAACTTGATGTCGACTATGAAGGCGAGGATATCTCTGTAAACAAGGTGACTCTTGCCCTCGACGACATTGTCTTTGACGTCACTGGAACCGCAAAGTTGTCTGACAGTTTTTATGCCGATGTCCATTTGGCCTGCGACAAGATTGACGTGGCCGATGTGGTCAAGTTTGCACCTGACGGGATGCTCGGCGAACTCGGCATCGACAAGGTTGAAGGCAAGTTGCGCTTCAGCGCCGATGTGAAAGGCGACTTGACCGACACGACTCGCTATCCGCACGTCGATGCCAATCTGGGCTTCAGCAAGGGGTTGATTGAAATGGCAGGATATCCGCATGTCAAGAACATTGCACTCGATATGGACGTCACCACTGGCGATTTGGGTACAGACGAGTCTATTGCACTGAATCTTAAAAACCTGCATTTCGAGACTGCCAAAAGTTCGGGTACAATCAGCCTGACTGCTGGCAATCTAAATCTGCCACATTACAACGTAAACGCCAAATTCCACGTGGCAACGTCGGAAGTGGCGCCATATATCCCAACTGATTTAGGCATCAGCAAAATCAAGGGCAATGTGGATTTAAGCCTGTCAACAAAAGGCGTTTACACTGGCGACATAAACAACGCATTCATTGAAAAGGCATTGCGCAACACATCGGCGCAACTGAGACTCAATCAGTTCTCTGTGGCAATGGACAGCGTCGTCAATATCGATACGCTGAACCTGAATCTGGCTTACAGCAACTACGGCGTTAAAATCAGCAAGACAAATGTCAGCCTGCCCGATTTCGGCTTGAGCCTGAAGAATTTCGGCACTAGCCTGACATTAAAGGGTGACATTTTCGATATGAGCAAGATGGCTGTCGATATCGACAAGTTCCACGTTGAGGTTGCCGACAGTAAGGTCGATTTGGATGCTAAGGTCAGGAACCTTGAAATGCCTACTTACGAGGCGCAACTTGGCCTTGACGTAAACATCGACAATTTCAGGCAGTTCTTCCCCGACAGCCTTGCCCACTCGATAAATGGTGGCATCGGGCTAAATGTGAAGTCGCACGGAACTGTCAATCTTGATTCCATTGAGTCGCAGATTTACGATATTGTCATAAATAATACCGATATAGCATTGAATCTTAACGATATAACTGCCGATATGTACGACCCGTTCATCAATTTCAGCAATTTGGCAGGCAACATCAGTCTTGCCAACGACTCGCTGAAGATTGATGGCTTTGGTGTTGAATGGCAGGGACTTAAGTTGCATATCGATTCCACTGTCGTTAACAATGCGCTTAAGATTTTCGTGCTCGAGGAGACCGACAACAAACTTGGCGTCTTGGCAAAAGTCAGCCTTGACGAGTTCGACTATGCCTGGGTTGGTCAAATGTTCCCTGCCAATCCCGCTAAGGGCGATACCATCATGGTAGATTCCATCAAGGCCGATTCTTCATTGGCTGTAGCCGAAATTCCCGCTGGCGTGGCGCAGGACACCACTGCAACAGCCGACACGGCAAAACCGTACAGTTTCCTTGACTTGGGCTATCCTGTCGAAGTTAGGGGAATGTTCAAACTCGGACACTTGCAATACGAAAAGGCATCCATCGACAGCATATCGGCCAAATTCAGCGTCAACGACACGGTTGTCGTGATAGAGGATTTCAAGCTTGGAGCGTTCGGTGGCAATATGAAGACATCGGCGCGTGTCAAGTTCAAGTCGGCTGAGCATATGGTGGCATCGTTCCGCACAAATCTCAGCCAAATGGATTTGAACAAGTTGCTTGTCGATTTTGACAACTTCGACCAAACAGACATCACGTCAGACAACCTGAGCGGACAACTTACGGCCGATGTTGACGGCTATGCCGAAGTGCTGTATGTCGGCGACAGCGTCGACGTCCCGCTCGACAAGGTGAAACTGCTTGGAAATATCAGGCTCGACAACGGCTCAATTGTCAATTTGGAAGTCCTAAAGCAACTCGACAAATATGTCAATATGCACGAATTGAGCAATATACAGTTCGATACGCTCAAGACAAGCATATTCGTCCGCAACGGCTCGTTCTATTTGCCACAGACCGACATAAAGACGTCGGCGATGAACATTTCGGCATTTGCTATGCAAGGCATTGACAACAAGGATTTTGAGTATCATATAAAGATTTTCCCTGGCGAGATTATGCTTGGCAACTCAAAGAGCGTGATGAAGAAGCAGAGCCAAATGAAGGATAATCTTGCCGATGAAGA
This sequence comes from uncultured Bacteroidota bacterium, assembly GCA_937900725.1. GTDB lineage: Bacteria > Bacteroidota > Bacteroidia > Bacteroidales > SZUA-534 > RUG13583. Next base: position 7,426 of record CALCFP010000101.1, read on the forward strand.
TAACCTTAAGTCAATCAATCTGCTGGCATATAATATCGACGGTGAGTCGAAGTATTGGTTCGACAACACAAACCGCAAGAAAAAGATGCGGACCAAAATCAAGGTACAGCAAAAACAACTCGAACTTGGTTTCAGCCCGCGTTTGGTCAAGTATA
>CALCFP010000102.1 GCA_937900725.1 uncultured Bacteroidota bacterium
CTGCCGTATTCCAAAGGAGATTTATTTTGATGAGCAACATCCCGAAATAAACACTTTCCGCTTCGAGATTCAGATGCGCACCGCACTGCAACACGTCTGGGCTACAATGCACCACGACACTGGATACAAATCGGGAATTGAAGTACCCAAAGAACATTTGCGGAATATGAACCGCATTGCAGGAATGCTTGAACTGGCCGACGAGCAATTCAGCAAGATAAGAATGGAAATAACCGAATACCGCCGAAATGTTCAGTCGCTTGTCGCCGACGGCAATTTCGACGTTGTGCCTCTCGACGGCGACACGTTCCGCAGTTATCTGGCTATGAAGCCTCTGAAAAAACTTATTGAAAAAATTGCCACCATTAACCAAGCAGAAATTTATGAAGACAACCTTATGAGTTACATCGACATCTTGAAAAAATTCAGGTTCAAGACTCTGGGCGACATCGAAAAACTCATCAAGGAATACAGCGAAGACGCTTACCAACTGGCTCTGCACCAACTGGCAGGAACCGATATCGACATTATCGCCCTATCGTTGGCACTGCAAAACCTTTGCACGGCATACATTCTTAAGCAAGGCGCAAGCATCGCCGACCTTGAATTCTTCTACAACTCATTCGGAACAAACTCCGAATACAATCATCAGCGCGCACTGAAGACTATGGAACTGGCCAAGAAAATCAACATTATAAAAACCTACAATGAGTAACAAATACATTGACACAACACTGCTTGACAAAGCAATAATATTTGCCGTAAAGGCTCACGCCAACACCGAACGCCGAGGCAAAGGATTCCCGTACATTGTACATCCTATGGAAGCCGTTGAAATTGTGGCAACCATTTCAAACGATCAGGAATTGCTAGCCGCAGCGGCTCTTCACGACACGGTGGAAGACACCGACGTCACTGTCGATCAGATACGTGCTGAATTTGGCGACCGCATAGCCAATCTGGTTGATGCCGAAAGCGACAAGTTTGAAACTGGCATCAGCGAAACAGACTCCTGGCGGACACGCAAGCAACAGGCCATTGACCGACTAGCCTCGGCTAGCCACGATGCCAAGATTGTAGCACTGGGCGACAAACTGTCGAATATGCGCGCCATTGCACGCGATTACGAGCAAATTGGCGACAAACTATGGAATCTTTTCCACGCGCCAAACGGAAAATCTGACCACGAATGGCACTACCGCGGACTGGCATCTTCACTGTCAGAACTCGCTGACACGTTTGCCTACAAGGAATTTACAGACCTTATTGAAAGAACATTTGGCAAATAGCAATATTCTGAGCAATTAAAAAGCAAAAAAAACAGGGAAATGACAAACATTGCCATCTCCCTGTTTTTGCATATTGGCTATCTGAATTATCAGTAGTTTTCCTTGTGAACCTCAAAGTAAGCCTGCGGATGAGCGCAAACAGGGCATACTTCTGGCGCTTTGGTGCCTATTACCACGTGACCGCAATTGCGGCATTCCCACACCTTCACTTCCGACTTCTCGAATACAGAGGCTGTTTCAATGTTTTTGAGAAGAGCACGATAACGCTCTTCGTGACGTTTTTCAATAGCTGCCACGCCACGGAATTTTGCGGCAAGTTCTGGAAAGCCTTCCTCCTCCGCAGTCTTTGCAAAACCTTCGTACATATCAGTCCATTCGTAGTTTTCGCCGTCGGCGGCTGCTGCCAGGTTTTGCGCAGTGTCGCCAATTCCGTTCAACTCCTTGAACCATAGTTTGGCGTGTTCTTTCTCGTTATCGGCTGTTTCGGTGAAAAGCGCGGCAATCTGTTCAAATCCGTCTTTTTTGGCTCTTGACGCGAAATAAGTGTACTTATTACGAGCCTGCGATTCGCCTGCAAAAGCGGCTTCCAAATTCTTTTCTGTCTGTGTTCCTGAATACTTTGTTTTCATATTGTTTTGTTTTTTAATAGATTACTAAAGGCAATTTCGATAAATGTTACTGATTCAAAAAGAATAGTCTTTTTCATTTTTCGGCAAGTATCGATGTTCTGAACAGATTTTCGAAAATTGGCAACATCACACCTCCCAGATTACGTTCGATAAGCAACGACTTGACCGCGGCAAACGGCTTGATAAGACTGTCCACCTCTTCAAGAGTCTTGTCTTTTCCGAAATATTCAGGCACAAACGCTTCCCAAAACTTCACAGCGACATCCTTATGGAAATGGAAATTTTCAAAAATGAAATCATCCACGTTGACAACACATACTATATAAAGCATTGCCACGTCGAACAATGGATAGCCAGTTGCAAATTCGCCTAAATCAATGAAATAGTTTTTGGTTCCGTCGGTAACCACATTGCCAAAGTGCATATCGCCGTGAAGACAGGTATCGGCATCTGGCACCGACTTTATGAATGCCTCAATCTTTGATTTTTCGTTGGCATCAAAAACAGTGTCTTCGGCAAGCATGCCCAGATAATGTTGCTTATTGTCGGGGAACAAGCCTGGCTTGCAATGTTTTGAATGCAAGTCCTTGCACATTTGGGCAAACTGTTTCGCATATTTGCCCACCTGCTCAGGATTGTTGGCAACGGCTCTTGCAAACGACACTTTATTTGGGATTCGCCAAAAACGTATTCCCAACTGCTTGCCATCGCTCACCAACTCGCCTGGTTTTGGCGACGGCACTCCAATCTCCCAAACCTTGCGAGCCACTTCAACCTCCTCGCGAATGGCATCTACTGGATATACATCGCTGAAAAGTTTCAGCATTTCTTCCGGATTACTTTTGCTATTGTAACTCTTGCTATTAGCACCTTCGCCGGCATATTCGTAGTCGGCCAGGTCAAATGTTGACAGTTTTTCTTCCATAACCATAAAAATTTATGGTAAGATAAACATTTTGGCAATAAAAATCAAGCCCAAACAAATATCGTTGCTTGGTTTGCGCCACCGCCAGAGTTGGAGAAACGTCAAGAATGTTTTCTCATTCCGTTGATGGCAAGTGTTATTATCTCCTGCTTGCGCTGTTCAAGGAATGCGGATTTTTCCGACTTCGTGCTACCAGACAAATCGCTGTAAATAGGGAAAGCAATGAAATTGAACACTGTAAGCGACACAATGTCAAGCACGAAATCGACCGTGCTGATTTGCCTTATCGTGCCTTTCTTGACTTCGGCCTGCACCACACTGTCAATCATTTCATAGACATTGGTGCGTGTACTGTTCGACATAAAATACTCATACACAAACATCAGGCGTTTTTTATTGCAAAGCAGTTCGTTTATCACGAAAAAAGCCAGCCTAGACTCTTTTGCAAGGAAATCGAAATAAGCACTCATTGTGTGCCGCATCTTATCAAAGAAGTCTTCGTCGGTATTAAGCAACGGCTGAAGCAATGTCAGGAAAATGGACTCTATCTTGTTTTGGAACACCCGCAAAAAGAGATTCTCCTTTGTACGGAAATAATAATGCACCAATGCCTGATTGCAACCAACTTCCTTTGCAATGTCGGTGGTTGAGGTTCCTGCGAATCCTTTCTCCAAAAAAAGATTTTCAGCGGTCTGCAAAATCTGGTTTTCAAAATTTTGTTCTTTATTCATTGCAGTGCAAGGTTATTGGTTACAAATCAGTTTTGTTTTTCATCAGTTCCAGCCAATTGTTCCTTGCAGTTTTCAACCATAAAATGCAGACGGTTGAACACGTTTGCCTCTGATGTACTGCTATCGAAATCAAGGAACAACAGGCTCATCTGCGGATAGACCTGCTTGATTCTCTTCTCTATGCCCTTTGAAATGATGTGGTTGGCTATGCATCCAAACGGTTGCAGACTTACAACATTCTGCACACCCTGTTCAGCCAAGTGGCAAATTTCGCCAGGTAGCATCCATCCCTCGCCAAAATCGGCAGCCGAGTTTATTACCTGCTCCGACAACTTGCCTATCTCGAAAATGCTCGCAAACGGACGGTAAAACGGATACGGCTTGCAGATTGCATCGTACTTGCGCATACATTTCAGAAGCAATTTGTGGATTCCGTCGTTTATGAACAATGGCGTCGATTCTGGCTTGATATGATGTTTTCGGTTATAGTGACTGTTGACAAACGACGTGGAGAAGAATGTCACCAAGGCGGGCGGCACAACTTCGACACCGTGTTCCAAAAGCCAAGGCACGACATACTTGTTGCTGAAACCGTTGTACTTGACGTAAATCTCGCCTACAAGGCCTATCACAGGCACTTTCCTGTCTTTCTCGACAGCATCCGTGAAATCGGCCACAGCCTGACCCAACAATTTCATCAAGCCCTTGTGGTCATTGGCCTCCACATACGGGAAGGCAGCCTTAATGTAGTTGTTCCGAAGCCTGAATGCCAAGCCCTTCTCCTTTTCACGCACTGCCGATGAATAGTAAAGTTTTGCTATGCAATCGGCATACAGGATTGAATGTGTAAGTATTTTGATGAGTTTCATCCACTTGATTTCAAATCCAGGCTGATTGTTCGACACGCCCGAACCTGTTGCAAGCGAAAGTACTGGCACATTGGCAAAGCCACCTGCCACCATTGCATTCTTGATAAGCGAATAATAGTTGCTGGCGCGACATTGTCCACCAGTTTGGGTGATGATAACTGCCGTATTGTCAAGGTCATACTTTCCGCTTCTCAAAGCATTGATGACACTTCCCACAACTATTGTCGCAGGATAGCATATATCGTTGTTGGCAAAACGCAAGCCTGTTTCAGCGGCCTCCTGGTTTCCTGTCGGCAAAACAACCAGTTTATAGCCCAGCAACTTGAAAAGTGAAGGCAGGAATTCCGAATAGCCTTCGGCAAAATATGGCGCTATAATGGTACGCTGACGGTCTTCCTTTTCAAAAATCTTTGTTGTTGTAAACTTATGGTCCACCGCCGTCGACTGTTCTATGTCGCCCTTGCACGACTCCACCAACGAACGGATACGAAGCCTCAACGAGCCTATATTGTTGACATCATCTATTTTAAGTATAGTCAGATTCTTGTCGAAACGGCGCAAGATGGCATTCACCTCGTCAAGGATAAACGCATCTGGACCACATCCGAACGATGTCAATTCAACAAAATGAAGATTCTTTTTGGTGTATTTGCCGACAAAATAAGCGGCCTTGAAGATACGGTTAGGATAAGCCCATTGACTTACCGCATTCACTTCCTCGAACACTGACGAGCCAAGTTTGGTAGCCACGTGCTCAGTAATGACATCGATACCCATATAGGCGATAGCCTGCGATATCTTATGCTCAATCATTGGGTCGGTATGATAAGGACGGGCCGCAAGCAGCACAACCATTCGGTTCTCCTTTGAAGCCTGCTCAAGAACCTCGTTGGCTCTATCGGTAAGCCTCTGAATGTATGCAGTTTGCACATTCTTTGCCATTTCTATTGCCTTTACGGCCACGTGCTTCTTCACGCCGAGGGTTTTCAGATACGCCCAGCACGATTTCTCAAGCAATTCATCGTTGTTGAAAGTAATGACAGGCGCATCGAACGGTATGCCACGCTTATGCGCAGGGTCCATCGAACTCTTGATGACATCAGAATAGGCTGACACAATCGGGCAGTTGAAACTGTTCTTCGACTTCTCGTCCTCCTTACGCTCAAACACGACAAAGGGATAGAAAATGCGGTCAACTTTCAAATCGATAAGATTATTGATATGGCCGTGCATCAACTTTGCAGGAAAGCAGATATTGTCGGCCATAATTGATCGCAGGCCTGACTCATACAATTTGTTGTTTGAATTGTTCGAAAGCACCACCTCAAGCCCGCAGGCCGAAAACAATGTGTACCAGAACGGATAGTTCTCATACATTCCGAGCGCGCGCGGCAGGCCTATCTTGACAGACAAGGTCGGTCCCAAAGGTTCCACCTTTGGCTGACGAAAGAGCAGTTTGTAACGTTCAACAAACATATTGACGCCCTTTCGTTCAGTTTGCGAATGGTTGGAATACACCTTCTCGCAATTGTTGCCAGAAGCGAACGTGTTGCCGTTCTGGAAATGGAACAACTTGACAGTGCAATGGTTATCGCATCCCGAACAAGTCTGGAATTCAGACTCGTAGGCATTTGCATTGATAAGTTCCGAAAGAGATTTATCTATCGACATAATTCCTATTTACTTGATTTTGAAGATTGAATAGCGTGAAGTGCCGCTCCATAGGCTCCCATCAGTTCAGGGATGTCGGTAAATGACACCTGGCATCCAGTCTGCATTTCAAGAGCACGCACTATTGAATGGTTGCGGAATGTTCCGCCCTGAACCACGATATTATCGCCCAATTCCTTGATGTTCTTAAGTTTAAGAACCTTAAACAGGCAATTCTTCACAACCGA
>CALCFP010000103.1 GCA_937900725.1 uncultured Bacteroidota bacterium
CCAGGCCACTTTCTGAATCTCATTGCAAGGATATACCATATTGACACCAGGATTCACGCTTACGGTATCTTCCACTTCAATTGTCAAGATACCCGTATGCCCGTGTAGATACTGGGCTTCGCCTTGAAACCCGTAGAACCGATGGGCGTACTGCAAATTTAAAGTTGTAATGCTTCTCATAATGCAATTTTTAAATTGTTAATAATATCGTTTCTCAGTTGCCATTTCGGGTCCAATTCGTTGTTGTCCCTTATGTATGACTAATTGAGTATTACAAAGATAAGTGATGCTGTGTCGCGATGAAAATCGAATGTGTTAATCCCGATATCTATAAAAACGAACCTGTTTGTGCGTATGGGTGAAGACAAAAAAAACGGGCCTGAAATATTCATTTCAAGTCCGAACTCTTGATGGATGAAACTCAATCCGTGTGAGTTTCATCGTGGATAGGGCACTGTCCTTAATGCTCGACCCAGATGAGTTTGCTGATGTCGTAACCGCGACATACAGCCTTTTCTAGCAAATAATCGATGTCGGCTTTGTCCATTACAGGTGTGCGACTTAGAATCCACAGGTACTTGCCGTTTTTGCCTCCGACAAGCGCGTATCGGTAGTCGGGAGCCAATTCCAGCACGTTGTACTGCGTGTAGAACATCCAGAAAAAGGACACTTCAAGTTGTCCAGGCTTGGAATCGTCCAAACGGCGCACTTTCCCTTCCGACTGCTTGAATTTTCCACCCAAGTGCCCCTTGTAGCCAGAATTTGTCACTTTGACGTTTTCGTCGTCTTGTAGTTCGTAGTAGGCCGTACAGCCTGTCAAGTGCCGTTCGAAACAGTGGTCGAAACGTGCAATCTCATACCACATACCCATATAGCGGTTGATATCCAACTCGTCAACGGTGGTGGTGTCCAATGGAGTCATTGCATTTGAACAAGACTCAAGTCCCATAAGAATCAGGACTCCTGAAAGTAATGCTGAAATCTTTTTCATAGCGCATTTAGTTTAAAAGGTTAAAACTTTAATTTTTATTGACACACAAAAGTAACGGTAGGTCTATGTATTGACAAAATCTATTTTCTCAACGATAATATTGATAGAAGCGATAATAGCGGTGCGTCTATGCAGAACGACGATTTCAATGGCGTATCCTTCAGGACTTGTGCGTATTGTCGTGCCGTTTGCTATTTTTGTAAAAAAAAGTTATGGATTACATATTGTTGATATTGGCTATAGTTATGGCAATCATAGGCATTATCGGGTGTTTAGTCCCTGTAATACCAGGTCCGCCATTGAGTTTCGTATCGTTGCTATTGCTTCAGTTTACCAGGTGGGGCGATTTCAGTACGCCGTTTTTGTGGATAATGGCCTTGCTCGCAGTGGCTGTCACGGTTCTCGATTATATTGTTCCAAGTATTGGCACAAAGAAATTTGGCGGAACCAAGCGTGGCAGTTGGGGCGCCACAATCGGGCTTTTTGTCGGAATGTTCTTTGGCCCGATAAGCATTGTGCTTTTCCCGTTTATCGGCGCATTTATTGGTGAGTACACGGGCAATGTGGCAACCGACCAGGCATTGAGATCTGCACTCGGCTCGTTTATCGGGATACTTGCAGGCGTCATTGTCAAAATGGTGGCTTCGGGGCTTATGCTGTATTATTTTATTGAGGAACTAATTAAATAAAGTGTCCTTTGTATAGAACTTTTCAGCCAATAGCCTATTTTTGCACTACTTTTTAAATAAGCAATTCTACTTTCGATGTAAACATCGCTTTCTCTCATAAAAACAGCTGATAAAACAGCCAGTAAACTACATACAATATATTTTTTCAAATTTCTCTCCTGAATATTTTTTCAATAATTAGTGTGATGAGTTTCATTCTATCGCAATTTGATGTGAAAATACAGTTTGTATCAAATTAATTTGGTAATAAATGGTGAAAAGTGGACAAGGGAGGATATGCATGAAAGATAGTTTGATTTCCATATAGCATACATAATTCCACCAAAATACTACTTTTTACCACTTGTTATTTTGAATTCCAACGCAGATAATGAAACTATCGGTTACGTAATTTGATAAATCATCATGACATTACAAGGAGTTTGAGATTTATGATTTTGGAGTTTATTATATCTTTAGTTGTTATTGGTTTTTCAATTCTTCTGGAAGTTCTAACTAGTGGTGGAGCAATTGGGGGAGTTTTTGATTTTACAGATTTTTTCTCTTGTGGATATAATTTCTTTACAGTATTTTAATAATTTTGAAAGTTCTGATATTAATGTTAATTTATCTTCTTTTGTTATATTTGGGCCATCAATTTTTATATTTTTTTTTTTATTTTGTATTTATATATTAAAAGTGAATTGTAGGAACCGCTTAAAAAATTCTAAAATTCCATAATAATTTTTTTGAATTTTGAGAATCTTTAAAATTACTAGGAGAATTATTCCCATCTAAAGATGGTAATATTTTACTATTGTACATATTACTAGATTTTTGTG
>CALCFP010000104.1 GCA_937900725.1 uncultured Bacteroidota bacterium
TGACTGAAGAAATTGGTCACGAGCATGAAGAACGGTGCGCCGGGTGGGTGCCCTACTTCAAGTTTACATCCTGTGGCGATGAATTCGCCGCAGTCCCAGAAACTGGCAGTCGGCTCGATGGTGGCAATATATACCGCCGATGCTATCGCAAATGTTATCCAGCCGACAATTTGATTAAGTCTTTGAAACTTCATTGTAATGTATTAATTTGATTTACTTATTTGTATTAATTCAAGCATTCCTTTTATCCTGACAAGGCCCGACGCAACCGCCAACAAGCAAGAAACTGCAAGCATAATTGCAGCATTAATAATCCAACTGAAAGGCAAATATGTTGTGGCAAAGCCGATGGCAACAAGTGCTATTACGTAAACCAGCAACATAAATTGTGTGCGACCTCGAAATTTGAAGCCAAAAATAGAAAAAGCAATTAGAATTTGGGCAATGGCAGTCAAACTTTGTGTCGCAAGACTCACTATTGCAGACCCCAACGCCTGATAGCGCGGAATAAGGATTAGGTTTGCCACAATATTGAAAAGCATTCCGCCCAATGCCCCAATGTTCAGTTTCGTCAGACTGCCGTTGGCGGTAAGCAACGTGCCATAAATATATGTAAGCGAGATGAATATGAATCCGCTTATGAGCAATGCGAATATGGGTGCCGATTCTGCCACGTGGTTGCAGTACATCAGGTCCATTATCTGTTGACGGTAGAAAATGCACATTACTGAACCCGCAAGCACCGGAACAAGCATGATTACAGTCGAAATGCGGACCAGACCCGCCACATTGTCTTTCTGCTTCAGCATTCGCGAGAACATTGGCAAAAGCAGGTTGGCGAACAGCAAGGCGAACATGCAGCAAGCGTCGGAGATGCGGAATGCCTGTGCATAGATGCCTGCCTGAACCTTGCCGTCGGGCAGCAGGCGCTCAAGCATCACCGAGTCGATGCGGTTGTAGAGCGACATCAACAATGTAAGCAGGGCAAACGGCGCACTCTTTTTCAATATCGAAAGTGCTGTCTTCAGGTTGAACGTCAGTTTGAATCCATTTGAGTGAATAAGCACCAGAATGAAAGCAACCAAGGCCGTGAACAGGTACGAGCCAGTCTGGGCATATACAAACCACTCTATGCGGAACGGCTGCTCGGTAATGTTGCCCCACAGCAAAATGCTGCAGATGGCAATCAGCACAAAGCGGTCGAGCACCGATATGCAACTATCGGTCTTGAACAGTTGCAGGCCTGCCAGGTTTGACCGCAGATACAATATCAATGCCAGCAAAAACTGATTGAAAGTCAGGAACAAAAGCATGTACAACTGCGACTTGTCGTAATTGCACAGCAAGGCAATCAGCATGCTTGCCACAAAGTAAAGGACACCAAGAATCAGCCTTATGCTGAGTATGTTTGAAAAGTAGAATGACAGACTTTCCTCGTTCTGCGATATGTTGCGGTTGTTGTAGTTGGTGATGCCCATGTCGAGCAATATGTTCAGTATCAACGAGAAGTTGAAAAGCGCAAAGTAGAATCCATACTGCTCGGCACCAACAACATTTTGCACAGTGCGGTCTATCCCAAAAACCCAAAATGGCTTAACCAACAGGTTCAAAAAGACGACCAATATGATGTTGATGATAAATTTCCGCTTCAAGACAAACCAGTTGTGTGATTCGTGGCAAAAGTACTAATTGTTTGGTGAGTTTCATTGATTATTGATATTTATTTGATATGCCATTTGTTGCCTTATGTAAATTTTATCTGCTAAAAGAATCTGGCTGAGCAATAAAATACAAGTTCGATGCTCAAATGAATGATTTATTTATTACATTTAGAAATGATTTGTAAAATAAACCTTAAATACTGATAGTTATGGAAAAAATGATTTATGTTGTTCTTGCGGCATCCATAGTCGCATTGAGTTTTGCGGCCATTTTCTTCAGGCAGATGATGAAGAAGGACGAAGGAACAGACCTAATGAAAAAAATTGCCGCGCACGTGCGCAAGGGCGCAATGGCGTATCTGAAGCAGCAATACAAGGTTGTTACCATTGTATTTGTGCTTCTTGTGTTGCTGTTTGGCGTAATGTCATTTTTCAATTTGCAAAACGGGTGGGTATGGTTTGCTTTCCTGACGGGCGGTTTCTTCTCAGGCCTCGCCGGATTCTTCGGAATGAAGACTGCCACATACGCATCGGCACGTACAGCCAACGCGGCTCGCAACTCGCTTAACAGCGGACTTAAGGTTGCATTCCGTTCAGGTGCTGTCATGGGTCTTGTAGTTGTTGGTTTGGCATTGCTTGACATATCGGTATGGTTTCTTGTGCTCAATCATTTTATTCCGGCCGAGAATCATCTTGTAATCATTACAACAACAATGCTGACTTTTGGCATGGGTGCTTCCACTCAA
>CALCFP010000105.1 GCA_937900725.1 uncultured Bacteroidota bacterium
CATATAGAGATCAGAAGATTTCATGGCCTCGGTCTGTGAAATGCCGCCGACGTTACGCATTTTCGTGAATGCCGCGAGGTTTTTGAAATAATGAGCCTCATCCACGAACAGCCGGTCAACGCCCAGCTCCTCGAAGGTGACAACCGTACCTGCGGCTGTGGAGATTGGAATCTGGCCAAGACTTGAGACATCGATGTAGCCGTCTGTGACGTCACTGCAAAGGTGGATGGTGTTGCGCTCGCCATCGCCGATTGTGACGTTTCCGTACTTGTTCATAAGATTAAGGTCGAGATACGAAGGCATAACCACTACATAGTTCAGTTCAAAATCGCTCGACTTTAGGCTCGACGGTATTTCAGACTTTGCGGTGACCTTGTTGTCAGCCATTTCAATCGACACTTTGATTTTGGAGCAAATCTTTTCCGACTCGCTTGTAGAACGCGCCTTCCCGACGATATAGGCATCAATTGTGATATGGTCGTCAAAGGTGTTCTCGATAGTGATATTGCCGTTGCGGTTCAATATCTCGAAAGTGCATCCACGATTGACATCAAACTCCTTGTGCACATTTGTGATGAAGTTGTGTGAAGCAAAAACCGACATTGGCAGCAAAATGCTTGCTGCGACAATTAAACTATAAATCAACCTTTTCATTTTGTTGTTCATTTAATTGTTTGATATTATTCAAGTTTGTTATAATCTGATTCATTACGTTAATCTTGATTTGGTAGTGATTTACCAAAGCATCGATAAGTACAGGATTGTCGGGGTCGGCCTTGAGTTCCTTTTGAAGGTTGACGAACAGCTCGTCCATTTCCGACAATTCCTTAAGCAGTTCCTTTTTATGCTCATCGTCCATATTCTCAGAGGCGCGAATCTGGTCGAGCCTGTTATCGACAAGGCTGACATAGTAGTCTTCGGCCTGCTCGTATTCAGGGTTGGTCTTCGACTTGACGTACTGCGAAGTGCGCTGCACGAAGTCGCGAGCCGCGTTGGCATCGACATCGGCCACCTTTGACTCGATGAGGCGTGCACTGTTATCGACCCAGCAGTCGACCACTACAGCGCCGACAGTGATTGATATGGCAACCATTGCCGCTATTTTCAGGACATAGTTTGTTATCAGTTTACGGCTGTGCTTGTGCTCCATTTCAAGTTTCTGCTGAAACCGTTCGAAATGGCCAAAACTTGGCTCATCGACATCAAACAAGTCGCGATTCTGTTCGATAAACGATTTTAATTCATCCATAATCCAACATTTTTTTGTTCAAGCATTTCCTGCAGTTTCTTTTTGGCTCTCGAGTAGCCGGTGCGCACAGCGGCGTTGCTTATGCCCAATATCTGGCTAATCTCCTCGTGGTCGTAGCCTTCAATAAGGTATAGAGTCAACAATACTCGATAGTTGTCAGGCATTGCAGCGATTGCCGATTTAACTTGTTCTACTTTCAGATCGACCTCATCGCCATTGTAATGGTCATCATCGATGACAGTGCGGCCTTCCTCAAGCGGGTCGAGGTCGAGCGATTTTTTCTTCAATACGTCGAGCGAGCGGTTAACCACGATGCGCTTCAGCCACGAGCCGAAACTCACCTCGCCGCGGAAAGAGTCGATATTCCGGAACGCTGACAGGAACGCGTCCTGCATAACGTCCTCGGCTTCCATCGAGTCCTTCCCAAATCGCAGACAGGTGTTGTACATCGCCTTGTAGTACAATTTGTAAATCTCGAATTGGGCCTTGCTGCTCCCTTTCCGGCATTCGTCAATCAACTGACTGTGAATATCTACGTATTTCGATTCCAAAATCATTTCGTATTACATCCACAAAGACGTGGCATTTTTCCAAATGTAACACTTGTTGTGAAAATTTTTTCGGTAACGTAATCAGAAAACGTCAATTTATGGGATTGGGTGTTGATTCAGTCAAGTAATAAGTTTACCATTCGCTTTCTCCGATTACTTCAGAATAATAGAATAGCGGATTTTATTTGTCATAGATGTTGTACAACATGACCGCGAAAACAAATGAAAAACCACTTTTTTTGTAAAAACTAAAAAAAATCACGGTTTTGTGTAATATTTCGCAAGTAACGTTGTCTAAAAGGCAGAATGATTCAAACAGCGAACACCGAAGAACAAAGGCACATCAGCGCGATAGCCGATTTGCTGGATGCGGGTGACCGTAAGGCCGCTGCGTCAGAATACGCTTACTTTGTGAAACGGTACTCGCAAAAGGTTCTTGATTTTACGATGCATATGGTGAGCAACCGAGCCGATGCCGAAGAGTTGGCACAAAACGCTTTCGTCAAGGCATTCAACAAATTCGAGACATTCGAAGGACGAGCCTCGTTTCTGACGTGGGTGAGCCGAATCGCCTACAACGAATCGATTAACCACCTGAAACGCCGTAAGATATGCTTGATTGACATTGATGACACCCAAATTGCCGAAAGCCAGATAGACGAAGATCTATCGACTGGACGCGACGAACGCATAAGGTTGATGAAAGACGCAATAGAGTGTCTACAGCCCGACGAGCGGATGCTGGTGCAGCTCTATTATTACGAAGACAAGCCCCTTCAAGAAATTGCCTTCATAATGGACGCCGAGCCCAATGCATTGGCAGTCAAACTTCACCGAATTAGAAAGAAATTATTGGCAATAATAAAACAAAAAGAAAATGAACAAGTTGAACGATAACGACATACGCGAAGCCTTGAGCCGAAGCGAAGCGGAAAAAACGGCACCCGAAGTGCCCGATGACTTTCTCGCCAGCATTATGGACAAGATTGAAGCCGAGCCCAAAAACAAAACCGTGAAACTATGGCGCTGGGTTGCCGCAGCGGCCTGCATCGCGCTTGTGGCCGGAATAGGAAGCGCAATTCTGCTTACCGACAATACTGCTCAAAAATCGGTTTTAGTAGCCGAGACAACAACCGAAGAAATTGCTGAATGTCAGCCAATTGTCACAAAAACCGACACTATGGCTGAACCAATTACGGTTCCCGAAACGAAAGCAGAAAATCCAAAAGCGGAACCAGTGGCAAAGCCGAAAACCGAACCTCAGCCTGCACCTAATCCGAATCTGAGAATGGAACGGCCTCACTACGCAGAAAGCAAGCCGGCAAACGTGGCCGACGACAGTGTGTCAACTGGCAATGTCGCCATTCAAGATGCCATCGACAACAATTATGCTGAAAACAAGCCTGAAAACAACCATAAATATCTTGACCCGGCATTAATGGATAAATTTATATTGAAAATGGCTGAATATCAAGGCGTAAGCAAGATAAAATCAGAATGTTCGGCCACAAGTGACGCCGATTTTGTCGAGTCTTTCTATGTATTCCCTATCAAAGAAGATTTTGATGTTCTCGGACGCTTTTTGCTGATGGCCAGCAACTATTCAAACACCGCACCGGGCTACATATTCAACAACTCTGAACAGCAGGTATTCTTCACTATTGATGATGAGCCAAACGGGCTGAACTACCTTTGGATAGCCGAGCGGATAGGCAATTCCCAAATAATGATCTACAGCACTCACGCACCAAATAATATTGAATATGAATCTGACTGCTACCAGCAGTTCCACAATAACTTGACAATCGCCAATCTCAATACATATTATTAATTTAAAACATTATCAAAATGAAAAAAAGAATCATTGCTTTGAGCATAATGGCACTGTTTTGTGCCAACGTAAAGGCTCAATCAGACGTGACATACGAACCGACGACAAGGACGAGCAAGTCTTTTGCCAATGTTGTGGCTCAATCAGAGAACCAAACTATTCTTTACAAAAGCAGATGTTGCATAACGCGCAGCCCGCAACCGATAAAAATAAGATTAACTGATGAAGAAAACAATGAATACAAAAAGACATCTGTTGTATGGCCAAACAACGAAAAAGACAGTTGGATGAAAGACACTTGCTGGGTAAAAGCGCCTGTCATCAGCACCGAATATTACGACTCCTTGTTTCCTGGCATGAGAGATGCAATAATCTACAATCCAAAAGCCGACTTGGTTGTAATCAATTGGATGCTGGCTATAGAAAACGATGAAACCGTGCTACACTGTTTCTTCACAATGCCGGCCGACGAAGTAACCAATCTTTTCCTTGCAATGGAGGAGACAGCCATTGTTGATTTAGAGACTGGGGTTAATTATCGAATCAAGCGAACCGAGCCCGAATGTATGAGGAAGCATATTGGCGTAAAAGCAAAAAAAGGCGATATCCTCGACTTCAAGATTTACTTTCCCAAACTATCAGACACCACCAGTCGTGTGTCAATATATACTGTCCCATTATGGTCTCAATATGGCGGAGTAGAGTACAAATTAACACAAAAAAAAATCGAGGAAAAGTACGATGACGTTCCGAACATCATCTCTCCAACCTTTGTAAGTAATGGTAATGGCGAAAAATACAATAAAGACAACTGGGATACTTGGCGACACTACAAAGATGCGCATCTTATAAAACCTGTCAAAGAAGGCACAATGGCTCTTTGGAACACGCCAGATGCGACATATATTGCCGTTGCCCACGAACAAAACTCTATGGGAGAATACTATGCCATACCCGAAGGAACAATGCTTATCGATGACAGCGGGAACCGATACACGCTTAAGCAATTTGGCGGTGGCAATCTACCTATTGGTGAATTATTCTGGATAGACGGATATTCTGGCGACTTCCTCACATTTTTAATGGAATTCGAACCTTTGCCACCTACCGTCACCTCGTTCAGTTTCATTGAACCAGACCTGGAACCTTTTTACGTAATGTTTGCAGATCCACATGGTACGGTTATTTCCAACCTAAATGTCAACGAACTTCGCAAAAACCAATCGTTATTTAAACACAATCCACGGGTTGTTAAAGAATAGTCGCACTAACAAACCTAAACCATTCATTTTGGAAGGCGTACCACTTGGTACGCCTTTGTTGTTTTTACGGGAGAAATTGACATCTGCTTATAATATTTCGGACACATTCGATGTGTCCCTACGTAAATGATTACGGCACGTTCCATAGCGGACACATTCGATGTGTCCCTACAATTTTTTGCACGAATGTTTTCGAAAACATTCAATTACATATTTCGGCACACCACGTCTATACAATTGAGAATTGATAAATCCAATTGTCATTTTGTATAGACGCGATTGACCGCGCCTATACCAAAATAATTACCTTTACCATATAATATTTGCGAAATGAAACTGGATGTCGATTCGTTGGTAAGGAAGAATGGCACGTTGCGTGGCAACATTATGTCGTACCTATATATATTGATAGGCACGTTCATACTGTCGCTTGGCTTTGTGCTGTTCATCAACCCGTACAAGATTGTGCCGGGCGGAGTTTACGGTATTTCAATTGTAATCCACCACTCCACCAAAGGCTTGTTCAGTCTTTTTCCCGACGGCACTCCAATAGGCCTCGTCTCGGCTTGTCTAGACA
>CALCFP010000106.1 GCA_937900725.1 uncultured Bacteroidota bacterium
GGAAGGCCTTGTAAATGGCTGGGACGACCCACGAATGCCGACTATCTGCGGATTCCGCCGTCGTGGATACACACCCGAGTCAATTCGCAATTTTGTCGATAAGATTGGCTACACCACATACGACGCATTGAATGATTTCGCGCTACTCGAAAGTTCCATCCGCGAGGACCTGAACGCCCGTGCAACACGCGTGTCGGCAGTGCTGAATCCTGTAAAGTGCATCATCACCAACTATCCCGAAGGAAAGGTTGAGGAACTTGAGGCTGTCAACAATCCTGAAAAGCCGGAAGAAGGCTCGCACAAGATTGAGTTCAGCCGTGAGTTGTGGATTGAGCGCGATGACTTTATGGAAGATGCTCCAAAGAAATATTTCCGCATGACTCCAGGCCAGGAAGTTCGTCTGAAGAGCGCCTACATTGTAAAATGCACAGGCTGCAAGAAAGACGATGCAGGCAATGTTGTAGAGGTTTATTGCGAGTACGATCCTGAAACACGCAGCGGCATGCCAGGCAGCGACCGCAAGGTTAAGGGCACACTGCACTGGGTAAGCGTCAACCATTGTCTCAAGGCAGAGGTTCGCCTTTACGACCGTCTGTGGAAAGTTGAAAATCCTCGCGACGAGATGGCCGCTATTCGCGAAGCCAAGAACTGCGAGGCTCTTGATGCAATGAAGGAGATAATCAATCCGGATTCACTGCACATTCTCGAGAACTGCTACATTGAGAAGTTTGCAGCCGAGGCCAAGCCTCTCGATCACTTCCAGTTCCAGCGCATCGGATATTTCAATGTCGATCCGGACTCAAAGCCAGGCCATCTGGTCTTCAACCGCACTGTCGGCCTGAAAGACAGCTGGGCAAAGGAACAGAAGAAATAATCACACACTTTTTAATATAATCGGAAGCCATCGTTCAAATTGTTTTTGAATGGTGGCTTTTATTTTATGTAATGTCAGCCAAAAACATATTATTACCTTTGCATCACTAAAATAGAATGAAATGGAAGAGTTAACACCACGACAGAATAAGGTTGCGCGCTTGATACAAAAGGATTTGGCCGAAATGTTCCAAAGTTTTGCGCGCAGTTGGTTTCAAGGTTCAATCATCACAGTGTCGGTTGTACGCATCAGTCCCGACCTATCATTTGCCAAATGCTATCTAAGCATTTTCCCCGACAACAAGAAGGACGAGATTATGGCCAACATCAATGCCCACAACAAGGAGATTCGCTTCCAACTGGGCAATCGCATACACAATCAGGTGCGCATCATTCCTGAATTGGCATTCTTCATCGATGACTCATTAGACTATCTGGAGAACATCGAGAACCTGCTGAAAAAATAAAATCTGGCATTACCTGCGATGAACCTGTCAGCCTTTGTTGCCCGCCGATATCTTTTCTCGAAGAAGTCGCACAACATTATCAACGTGATATCCATTGTGTCGTTGATAGGCGTGTCGGTGTGCACTATGGCGCTCATCATAGTGTTGTCGGTGTTCAACGGGTTCAACGACCTGATAAAGTCGATGTTCAGCAATTTCGACCCTGACATCAAGATTACGGCGGCGCAAGGCAAGGTGTTGGAGCCCGACAGCCTTGATTCAGTAAAGCACTTCGACTTCATCGACCTTATTTGCGAGACTCTTGAAGAGAACGTGCTTCTGGAGTTCGACAAGCACATCAATCCAGCCACTATCAAAGGTGTGTCGGAGAATTACAGCCAACTTACAGGCATCGACACTACTGTTTACGACGGCTCGTTTGTGCTGAACGACGGGCACAGGCCAATGGCCGTAGTTGGGTCGGGATTGGCTTACTTCCTGTCGCTCAACCTTAACTTTGTCAAGCCGATACGCATATACGTGCCAAAGCGTAACGCCCGCATATCAATGAATCCCGAAAGGGCTTTCAGCAAATCGTACATTTACCCTTCAGGATTTTTCGGCATACAGAACGAGATAGACACACGGTATATGATTGTGCCCATCGACTTTGCGAGGGACCTCCTCGATTATTCGACACAGGCAAGCGCCCTTGAAATAAAACTCAAGCCCGGCACAAACAAGGACAAGGCCCGAGATGCGATACAGCAGACAGTTGGCGACGGATATGTAGTAAAGACACAATACCAGCAGCACGAGATGCTTTACAAGGTGATGAAGTCGGAAAAATTCGCCATCTTCCTCATACTCACTTTTATACTCATAATAGGTAGTTTCAATATGATAGGTTCTCTCTCGATGCTCATAATCGACAAAAAGAACGACATTTCAACATTGAGCAGTCTTGGACTTGACAAGAAGGGGATACAGCGCATCTTTACTTACGAAGGCTGGATTATCAGCATTGGCGGCGCCTTGCTCGGATTGACACTTGGATTGATAGTTTGCTGGCTTCAACAAACATTCGGGTTCCTGAAACTCGATTCTATGGGCTCTTTTGTGGTAAGCGACTATCCGGTTAAAATGATATGGAGCGACTTTGTACTGGCACTTGCAACTGTGGTCTGCATCGGACTTGTTGCCTCGTGGTATCCAATTCGCTTGTTCATGAAACGCTATCTGTCCGAATTTTCAAACGAAGACGGGAATCTATAGTCGGCAAAACGTCAAAAAATGATGTTTTAATCCTTCCGCGCAACTAATTGTATTTGTTTCGGCAAGGCAGCAATCATCATCGAAAACATCAAACAAGGCATTGAAAATATGCATAATCGCTCCTTCAGTGCCTGGCATATTGTTTGTTACATAAGAAATATAGGTATTTTAGTGAATCAGCGAACGTTAATTGCTTTAAATTGACTACTTTTGCGCGAATTTTTTTGAAGGTATAAAATGAAACGAAAAATTTCCATTGGTGACATTACAATGAAGCAGGCCGCCGATAAGGCAGGCTACGCCTTTTCATTCCGTGAGAAGATTGAATTGGCAAAGCTTCTTGACAAACTTGGACTTTCTGTTATCGAGGTTAGTCCCATAGTTGACGGCAAGACCGACAGCTTACTCATAAAGTCGCTTGCATCAACAGTTAAAACCAGTGCTGTTGCCGTTCCCCTCAACATTTTTGAGGCCGACACAGTTGACACAACCTGGAACGCCTTGAAGGGCGCCGCACATCCTCGATTGCAAATTTCGGTTCCTGTCAGCACCGTACAGATGGAATATTTCTGCCACAAGAAACCAGCCGCAGTGCTCGACCTCATATCAGACCTTACGGCACGCAGCCGCGCACTTTGTCCCGATGTCGAATTCGTTGCCGAAGATTTCGGCCGCAGCGACAAGGACTTTTTGTGGCAAGCCGTTGAAGCAGCCGTCAAGAACGGCGCAACCATAGTAACCATATGCGACGCGGCTGGCAACCTGCTGCCCGACGAGTTCTACAGCCTTGTGAAGCAGGTTAAGGAATCGTTGCCCGAAAACGTAAGGCTTGGCGTACGCTGCTCAAACGAATTCTACCTTGCCGACTCGTGCGCCATATCGGCCGTACGCGCTGGCGCCGACGAGATAAAGACCGCCCCTTTCGGCAACTTCACCGTCTCGCTCGAACGCTTTGTCAAGATACTGAACGCAAAAGTCAACGTATGCGAGGCTACTTGCGATGTCCACGCAACCGAACTGCAACGCGTTGTGAGCCAAATCAAGCGCCTGTGCCAGACCAACCGCTCAAAACCGACATCGTTCAGTAACATCACGCCTGAAGACAGGTCCGACATCCAACTGACCATTCACGACGACAAGGAAACCGTGATTGGTGCCGTGCGCAAGCTCAACTACGACCTTACCGAAGACGATGCCCAAAACGTGTTCGACGCATTCGTACGCGTGGCTTCAAAGAACGACACCGTCGGCCCGAAGGAACTCGACGCAATAGTCGCCTCGGTGGCATTTCAGGTGCCCCCGACCTATAAGCTCGAGAGCTACGTCATCAATTCGGGCAATGTGATAACAGCCACCTGCCACATAATGCTCAAAAAGGGCGATGCGGTAATGGAGAGCGTATGCGTGGGCGACGGCCCAATCGACGCCGCATTCCTTGCAATAGAAAAGGTGATTGGGCGCCACTACGAGCTCGACGATTTTCAGATACAATCAGTGACTGAAGGCCGCGAAGCAATGGGCGAGACTGTTGTCCGCCTGCGCTTTGAAGGCAAGATATATTCAGGAAGAGGCATTTCAACCGATATCGTCGGCTCAAGCATCGACGCATATCTTAATGCCGTAAACAAAATAGCATTTGAGGAGGGCGAATAATGAAACTGTCATTCTCTACACGTGGCTGGACTGACATGTCATGGAGCGAAATCCTTGACAATGCAAGCGAGATGCACTTCGCTGGAGTGGAAATATACAATCTTTTCAAGACACCCGAATTTGTGGCAAAAGGCGGACCTTTCCACAAATACTCGCTTATGGCCACATTGCGCGAACTGCGTGAAAAGAACCTGTCGATACCCTGTTTCGACACATCGGCCGACCTGTCTATTGAAAAGCCTGAAATGCTCTCCGAACTCGAAAGCCTTATCGGAATCGCTTCGGACATGCATTGCCCATACGTGTGCGCATTCGCTAAAGACGGCGACGTTGAAACCGTGAAGAAGAACCTTTCGACACTGATTCCCGTCGCCGAGGAAAAGAACGTCACCATCCTCATCAAGACAAGCGGAATATATGCCGATACAGCCTTGTTGCGCGACTTGCTGAACTTCTTCGCCTGCGACCAGGTGGCCGTCATATGGGATGTTCACCACCCGTACCGCGACAAAGGCGAAACGCCATCGCAGACCATAACCAATCTTGGAGCCTACATAAAGCATGTACACCTGCGCGACAGCGACGACGCCAACACATATAATATTATAGGCGAGGGCAACTTCCCTATCGCCAATGTGATGAAAGCCTTGTCGTCAGTTGACTACGACGGATTCATATCGCTGGAATGGAAACCCGAGTGGATGCTCGACTTCACCGACCGCGATGTCATTTTCCCGCATTTTGTCAACTATATGGGCCAATTCGAGAATACACGTGGCAAGAAAACCGCACTTTATCCTAACCACGACGGCTCGGGATACTACATCTGGAAAAAAGACGAACTGCTGAACCTTACCTTCTCAAAGGTCCTCGACCGCGTGGTTGAGGAGTTCCCTGACCAGTACTGCTTCAAATACACCACGCTCGACTATACCCGCACCTACTCGGAGTTCCGCGACGATGTCGACGACTTTGCACGGGCACTTGTGTCGTTAGGCGTAAGGCCAGGCTCAAAAGTGGCAGTATGGTGTACAAACATTCCTGCTTGGTACATAACGTTTTGGGCGACAGTAAAAATAGGTGCTGTGCTTGTTACAGTCAACACCGCATACAAGATTCACGAGGCCGAATATCTGCTCCGCCAGTCAGACACCCACACTCTTGTAATGATTGAGAGTGCGCTCGACTCCAACTACAAGGCCATAATGAACGAACTCTGTCCT
>CALCFP010000107.1 GCA_937900725.1 uncultured Bacteroidota bacterium
GATTGACAAGTTCTGCCGCCAAATGCTGAGCATCGGCAGCACTTCCTCCGTTGCCAGCAAACATTGTCTTGTTGCCAGATTTGTATGATTCAATCATTTTTTCGGCAACAGTTTCTATTTGCTTGATTGTCGTTTCGTCGTTCAATAGCGCTGTTTTTACAGCAATTGATTTCGCGATGATATTTTGTATGGTTCCTTTCATTTTGAAAATTAACTATACAAAGTTATACTTTTCAATCAAAAAAGCCGTAATCCTTCGCCGAATTATCTATTTTTGGTTTGAAAAGTTTTTGATGTTGATGCAACCGAATAAAATCTGTGGCGAAATTCCACATTTTGAATGGATACGAAATTCAAAATGTGTGGCAGGTTTTTCAACCCGGCAGGGTGGCGTCAGTAATGGTGTGTATGCAAGTATGAATGTTGGTTTGCATTCTAAAGATTTGCCAGAAAATGTGTTGGAAAATCGTCGACGTTTTTTCAATGTTGTCGCTCCAAATATGAGAGTTGTCAATCTTCATCAAATCCACTCTGCTGACGTTGTTCGGGTTACTTCATCATTTAAAAATGATACAGAAGCTGATGGTTTTTTCACGACGGAACGAGGAACATTATTGACGATTTCAATTGCAGACTGTGGTTCGATTTTGTTTCACGACAAGGATTTTTCTTTAATAGCTGGTTTACATTGTGGTTGGAGAGGAACTCGCGATGGCATTATTCAAAATATGGTAGTGGAATTATCTCATCTCATTAATCCTCAAAATCTTACGGCATATATTGGTCCAATGATTTCCAAGGAAAATTATGAGGTTGGAGAAGAGTTTTATGATTTCTTTCCAGAGCAATATATTATTCGTCGGAACAATACTCGTTATCTTGATTTGAATGGACGTGTGGAAGATATATTGTGTGAAACAGGTGTTGGGTGTATTTATAATGCCAGTCTCGATACATTTTCAAATCCAGAATTGTTTTTTTCATATCGTAGGGATGGAGTAACAGGAAGAATGTGCTCATATATCGGTTTGTTATAGCAAAGATTGCGCAAGAGATTTAATGGTATTTTTTATTTTTATACTTTTGTAAAAAAAATTACAATGTCTCAAATAAAATATTTTTCAACGAACCATAAGGCCGCTGAGGTTACTTTCGGCGAGGCTTTATTGAAAGGTTTGGCTCCAGATAAAGGTTTGTTCATGCCAAATGCAATTCCTACTTTTTCTAAAGATGAATTGAATGCATTGAAAGGCAAACAATATTATGAAATTGCAGCAACTGTTTTCTCTAAATTTTTGGGAGATGAGGTTCCAATGTCTGATTTGTTGGCGATGACGAAAGACGCCTACAATTTCGATGTGCCTTTGGAACATGTGGCTGACAGAAAATATGTTATGCGTTTGGATCAAGGTCCAACGGCTTCGTTCAAGGATTTTGCAGGAAGAATGATGGGACGCATGATGCAATATTTTTTGAAACGTCAGAATGTAAACAAGTTGATTTTAACTGCAACTTCGGGTGATACTGGTAGTGCTATGGCACATGCGTTTTATGGTTTGAATAACATTCAAATTGCTGTATTGTTCCCTGAAAAAGAAGTGAGCGACCGCCAACGTAGGCAAATGACTACGTTGCAGAAAAATGTGCAAATTATTGCCATAGATGGAAAATTCGACGATGCGCAGGCCATGGTAAAACAAGCATTTTCCGATCCTGATTTGGAATGTTTGAATTTTACGAGTGCTAATTCAATAAATATCGGTCGTTTGATTCCTCAGATTGTGTATTACATTTATTCATACACCAAGCTTCGCAAACAAGAATCAAGCGATTTGGAAAGCGTTGTTTTCTGTATTCCTTCGGGAAATTTCGGCGATATGATGGGTTGCGTTTTGGCTATGAAAATGGGACTTCCAGTAAAACGAATTCTTGTTGCTACTAACGAAAATGATGAGTTTGAAAAATTGATGAAAACTCACAAGTACAGCAAAATAGAGCCATCGAAGAATTGTTTGTCTAGCGCAATGAATGTTGGTCATCCAAGTAATTTGGCTCGTTTGATAGAATTGTTTGGCGGAAATATGGATGAAAAAGGTTTGATTTTAAAAGAACCTGATTTTGCCACGATGGATAAAATCTTTGTTGCTCAAAGTGTTACGGATGCCGAAACGCGCGAAACAATAAAGCTTGCGTGGGACAAATATCACGTTATGCTTGAACCTCATGGTGCAGTAGGATGGAAGTGCGTTGAAGATTATTTGTCAAACGAAAAAACTGCAGCAGATCAATTGTTGGTTTCGTTGGAAACGGCACATCCTGCGAAATTCCCGAAAGCCATTATTGATGCTATAGGTGTTGATCCAGAACTACCGGAAAGTTTAAGCGGATTGGAAGACAAACCAGAATATTTTGATAAAATTGAAGGAAATTATCCTGCTTTCAAGGAATATTTGGATAAACGCTACGGATGGAGAAAATAATTCTTGGCATCGATCCGGGAACAAATGTGATGGGTTTCGGTTTGATAAAAGCCGAGGGTAGGCAATTGTCCGTGTTGGAAATTGGTGTCATTGAATTGCAGAAGTTGCAGGACCCATATACTAAGTTGCAGAAAATTTATAAAACGCTAACCTCAATAGTTGAAAAATACGCTCCCGACGAAATGGCGTTGGAGGCACCGTTTTATGGCAAAAATGTCCAGTCAATGTTGAAACTGGGTAGGGCACAGGGTGTCGCAATGTCTGTTGGAGTTTCTCACGATATCGTTATTCATGAATATGCGCCCCGAAAAATCAAATTGGCGATTACGGGAACTGGTGCCGCATCAAAAGAACAAGTGGCTGCTATTTTGTCGAAAATGCTCAAATACGAAAACGACCAAAAATATTTAGATGCGACTGATGCGTTGGCTGTGGCTGTTTGCCACTATTATGAGATGTCGAAGCCTGTGATACCGGAAGCAAAAAAGAAGGCAAAAATACCGACAAAAAAATCATCCCAATCGTGGGAACAATTTATTGCTCAACATTCCGATAGAATTGTTAAATAATTTATTGCAGATAGTGCTCAAGAACTATTTTGAGACCAATGCCAATGAGGATAATACCACCAAAAATCCCAACTTTGAGAGTGAATTTCCGACCAAATTTGTTTCCAATCCAAAGTCCAAGGCACGAAAACAAGAAACTTCCTAATGCAATAACGATAACGGCAAGAGCAATAATATTGGGTGTTGATGTGAAAATTACACCTGTGGCAAGTGCGTCAATGCTCGTAGCAATGGCAAGTAAAATAACAGTGCGCCATGCAAAATGA
This sequence comes from uncultured Bacteroidota bacterium, assembly GCA_937900725.1. GTDB lineage: Bacteria > Bacteroidota > Bacteroidia > Bacteroidales > SZUA-534 > RUG13583. Next base: position 3,316 of record CALCFP010000107.1, read on the forward strand.
TTTTCTTGCGTTGGATTGTCATCATTCCCTTTTATTTCTTCCATAATCATTTTCCCTCCAATGAATGTAAGTATGGCCAGAGCTATCCAGTGACTAAAAGAATCTAAAAAGCTTGCAAATGAAATAGATATAAAAAAACCTAAGAGAGGCATCAATCCTTGAAATAGTCCAAAAAGTACAGGCATTTTCCATGCCTTTGATATGGTAATTGCATGACATCCTATACCTGTTGCTATAGAAACTGCAAAACAGTCCATAGCCAAACCGACAGAGAGAAAAATAATATCAAGAATGCTCATGCTTATGGTAGGAATTTTATTTGTTCGTGATTTTGATGGCTGTTGAACTGAGCCCGTTGAGCATAAATTCTATTTTTCCACCTTTTTCGGAAACTGAAGGTAACTCTATGGAAGAATAATTGTGATTTCGAACGAGGAATGATGGGCTGTAATTGGTGTTTGTTTCAACTACAAAGACAAAATCTGAAGCAAATGTGAAATTTTTGTCAAATAGTTTTTCAAAGAATATATCAAATTCAGGGAGTGTATATTTACTACTGAAAAATTCATATAACTCTTTGGCATAAAAATAGTTACGAGCCTTGCTAATGTTTGGCGTTCCTTGCCCGTATTTGTTATTCGGTTTTTCCCAGCGTGTTGCACTTCTCATAACCGTTTGTTTGATTGTTTGCGCCGATGAATCAGGAAATTCCTCCCACAATGTGGCGCAGCAACCGGCAATTAATGGACAAGCAAACGACGTTCCTCCGCTGGTATTTGCAATTTTCCCATTAGGAGTGACAATAGTTGGATATAATCCGAGGGCCATTACATCTGGTTTTGTTCGTCCATCGGCAGTAGGCCCAAACGAACTGAATTTAACCTTTTTGTTTTTTCTATTGCAGGCTCCAACGGTAAGAACACTTTCTGCATCGGCAGGTGCGGTGATGTATTTCCATGGTTCGTCACCTTCGTTTCCCGCGCTATTTATTAGCAACATTCCTTTTGAGGAAGCAATGTCAGAA